>JBAXGL010000005.1:0-28742 GCA_037139375.1 Bacteroidales bacterium
GATTTCCCATAAGCGATTAATATGTTTTGAGACACCAATAGTCCTGTAAAGGCATTACTTGAATAAAATATTTGACTCCCATTTTCAGAAATTGTAAATATTCCATTCATCAAATCTAATGCTACAAGGGTTTCATTGAAGTTGACCAAGTCATTGGCTATTAAATCTACTTTTTTTGACCAATTGCTTGGATCGATAAGGTTTGAAGTAATTGACGCTCCAAAAATACCTTTGCTTGTAGCTGCGAAAAGAATACCATTAGATATTATTGAAGAATATGTATTTTTATTCAACAAATAAGAGTCCGCTATTTCGTGTTTGACAAGATTGATAATTGAAATTCCGTAACCAGTTGATAAGTATGCTTTTGAACCATTAAACGAGATGCTGTTTATAGTTTTATCTGCAGATAAGTTTTTCTCTTTGATATCCAATATATTATAAATTCGTCCTTCATCGGTTAATAAGTCTATGTTTGAATTGTCATAGATTATAACTAACACTTTGTTTTCTATGCTATACGAAATCAACGAAATGCTATTATCACTCAATCCATCAATTTTAGTCACTAAATCTATGCTGTTATCCTCCTTTTTATATGAAAATAATGCGCCATCAGAAAGACCATAAACTTTTTCAGGCGTTTCAGCAATCTGATTCACGTTTGAATAGGCTAAGTGGGTTCTCCAGTTTCCAACGGGAATCTGTGCGTTTAAGTTTGTAGCCAGAATGACTATAAGAAAAAATATTACTCGTTTCATTGAGATTGATGTGGCAAAGTTATTAAGATAAGAATTTGTCATTTTGATTGTAAATGTGTTATTAATTTTTGAATAGCCTTAGCACGGTGACTAATCTTGTTTTTTTCTGCGGTGCCTAATTCGGCAAAAGTTTGATTATATCCCCCTGGTTTGAAAATAGGGTCGTAGCCAAATCCACCATTACCACTCTTAGTTAAAGTGATTTCCCCCTCTATTTTCCCTTCAAAAAATGTCTCTATTGTACCTTCAATCAGCACAATCACTGTACGAAATTGCGCTTTACGATTCATATTACCTTCGAGTCCTATCAATACTTTTTGCATATTGTCAGCATGACTTTTGTGATTGCCTGCATATCTTGCAGAGTAAACTCCTGGCGCGCCTCCAAGAGCTTCTACTTCCATGCCCGAATCGTCTGCAAAGCAGTCAAAACCGTATTTTTCCTTCACATATCGCGCCTTAATTAACGCATTCCCTTCGAGTGTGTCTGCTGTTTCCGGAATGTCATCGAAGCAGTCAATCTCTTTCAGGCTAAGTATTTCGATTTTGTCTTTCAGTATTTCGGCAACTTCCTCCAGTTTGTGGGCGTTGTTGGTGGCAAAAACGATCTTATGCATATAAACGGCATTATGTCGAAAAAATTTAATTGTAACCTGCAAAAGTAATAAATTTCGGTTAATTTGACTGCTATATATGTCAACTGCATTTGATTAACACTCAAATTGACGATTTAATTTCCTACAACAATTGGTAATTTCTTTCGTATTGCCGATTTGTCGTATTTGTAATACTCAATAAAGAGTAGATATATACCCGGATTGACCAGTTTTTGTGTATTGTCTGTTGCCGTCCAAGTGAAGACTCCTTCGGCACCCAAGAGCGCATTTGTTGCAATAGAATTCACGAGTTGGCCGTTCGGTGTATATATCCGAATATTAGCAGTGTACCCGCTTTGATTGAGGGTATAGTGAATGCGTAACACATCATCTTGTCCATTGTTATCGGGGGTAATCGTCTCGTTTTCAACCCAAAAATCATTCGCTTCATTATTTTCGGTCATCTGTTGAGAGTTTTTTAGCCCCGGAGTGCCCCAACCTGCATCGCTTGAAGCTGATTGCCAGTTGCTTGCGTCATTGGTAGGTCGCTCGGAGCTTAGTCGCTCCAATGATACACCTTCTGTATTTTTGATGAAGGGATGGTGCATTTTTTCGTTGTAAGAGAATCCATCTACTATTTCTGCTGTTGGCAGAACGAGTTGAATATTTCCTTCGGTGTCTGGCATTGATGGAAAAGAGGACAATTCTATTATAGAGACACTGTTTGCGTTATGGTAATTCGACAGAATGGCGCTTTTATCTGTTGTGTAAACAAGGTATTCTTTCGGAAAAAATGGTGACGAACTTTCTGATAATCGTACTCCGGATTGGAATGTACCATCTGCTTTTTTGGAAGTGAAATATAGTTTTGATAAATCTACAATTCTATTTGATCGATTGTAAATCTCCACATAGTCAACTCCATTGGGTCGTGGATTGAACAGAATTTCGTTAATTACAACATCGTTCGTTTCTGCCATTTCTGATAATGCAATTTTGACACCTGATGCTTCCTGTAATGGAATTCCTGAAATAGAGTGAATCAATTTAAGGACAATCGTCAATTGATCTCCAGTCGAAATGGGTTTGTTGAGAACTAGAGTCACTGCGTTTGGCAAAGGCGTTGCTGCGATTGCCGTTTTTACCTCAAAATCAGATGGTGAAATGGTAAAGTGGGTAATGTCCATCAAATCATTTTTTGTCATTATTCGATTGAATGACAGCTTTACAGAGTCAGCACTGACTAATGACGATTGCATAATGGTTGGTATTTCGGTATCTGGATTTTCTGCTTTAATACTATTTTGTTTTCCAGGAGTTCCACCCGTTTTGCTGGTTGTTGCTTTCCAATTAGAAGACGAACCACTCACGTTCTTTAAGTCAATGCATTCGAGTGAAAATCCGCCTTTTGCTTTGAAGTCGTCGCCATACCATTTGTCAGAATATTCTGCAAACGAAATCAGTTCGTTTTGAGGGCTTTGTAAATAAAGCAATTTCCCACTGTTGGCTAATACCGGAAAAGACTCAACTCCGATTTTGGGAATTGAAGAAGCCATTTTAGCAATTGCCGTCGGGTTGGCAATGACCACGAAACTATCAGGTAGCAGCCAATATGATGGAATTGAATAACCTTTATCGCCATAATAAAAGTGCCATCCTTCGAGGTTGACCCTTGAGCCGGAGTTGTTGTGAAGTTCCACATATTCTGCTTCGGGCAGACCTGCCGCTCCAACTGGATTTGCCATTATCTCACTGATGACGACATCGCCCGCTTTGGCATTTTGTAAAGTTGACCAATAGGTGAATGGATAGGATTGCGTTGAAAGCAGATTGCCAGTAGTGTCTTTTACCCCGGCGATGGAAAGGGAATAATAGATTCCATCGGCGAAAGGCGAGTCGAAATGCAAATCAACGCTTTTGGCATCTTCCGAAAGTGTTTTCGTAATAGCTTCGCCCAAGCCATTTACCGTAAAAGCAGCATTGGCAATGGAAACCGGTTCTGAAAACGATACCGAAAGCGATAGACTGTTGTTCACTGTAAAATTAGTCATTGTGGGAGGAACGGAGTCAATTTCAGCTTCAAATTTGTTGGAAATATCGTCGAAATAGAAGTTCTTGATGTTGCTGACTGTGTAAATGGGTTGCAATGCAAAGTAATCACCAACCACAGGTGTGTTGTCTTGAAATTCCCCTTTTAGAATAAAATCACCATCGGTAGGCATTTTTACATACAATTTCCAGACCGACTGATGGGTAAACTCGACCTTGACGCTGACGGAGACCATTGCAAGATTCAACTGACCCGTTTCTCCGGCAATTATCTCAGTGGTTGAGGTTGCTGCAGTCTTTTTCGTCAGGTTGACTTTGTCGCTCAACCCTCCGATGCTGACGTAATATCCTGTAGTTGATGCCATCGGATCTGCATTATTGGATGCCAAATAGATGCGCGTATAGTTGTATTGCGACGGATTGAAATTCATTTTCACCCAAAACTCCCAAGTCGTTCCTTTTCGTAACTTCTGTGGAGTAGAAAGATAGGCATTGCCGGCAACCGCAGCATTAAGTTGCAGTTGTTGCGCACTGTTGATGACGAACAAATCGGTGTTGCCACTCCAAGTAGGATTTTGGGTCAGATTTGCATCATTGAACGAATCATTCCATTGAGAATAGAGGTGCATGGAAGAGATAAGAAGTAGTAAAAGAGTGATTTTTCTCATTACAGACAGATATTTTCTTTAAAATGTTGTATTTTTGCAGCCAAATCGCACTGAATGGGTTGATTAGCTTGCTGATGGAAGCAAATATAACAGATTTTTGTGATTTCTAAAAATGAAAACTAATAATTAATTAAAAAGGTAAAATGAAAGTAGCTATTGTAGGCGCAAGTGGTGCCGTAGGACAAGAGTTCCTACGCGTTCTTGAAGAACGAAATTTCCCTATGGATGAGTTAGTGTTATTCGGTTCAGCGCGTAGCGCAGGTGCCAAGTACACATTCGGAGGTAAGGAAATTGAGGTGAAACTTCTTCAGCACAACGACGACTTCAAGGGTGTTGACATTGCTTTCACATCGGCCGGAGCGGTTACTTCTAAAGAGTTTGCTGATACTATTACTAAATATGGTGCTGTGATGATTGACAACTCCAGCGCTTTCCGTATGGAAAATGATATTCCCCTCGTTGTTCCCGAAGTAAATGGTGAAGATGCAAAAAGCCGCCCACGCGGCATTATCGCCAATCCAAACTGTACGACGATCCAAATGGTAGTGGCATTGAAGGCAATCGAAGATCTTTCGCACATCAAAACCGTTCATGTCTCTACTTATCAGGCAGCAAGCGGTGCCGGAGCAGCAGCGATGGACGAACTGGTGGAGCAATTCGGCGAATTAGGTCGCGGCGAAGAACCAACCGTTAGCAAGTTTGCGTATCAGTTGGCATACAATGTCATTCCTCAGGTAGATGTTTTTACAGAAAACGGATACACCAAAGAGGAGATGAAGATGTACTACGAAACACGCAAAATCATGCACTCCGACATCAAAGTTAGTGCAACCTGCGTGCGTGTGCCAGTAATGCGTGCTCACTCAGAGTCTATCTGGATCGAAACTGAGCGCCCAATATCTGTAGAAGAGGCTCGCAAGGCATTCTCTAAAGCTGATGGCGTAGTATTGATGGATGAGCCAGAGAAAAAAGCATACCCAATGCCGTTGTTTCTTGCCGGAGTAGATCCTGTGTATGTAGGTCGAATTCGCAAAGATTTGACAAATGACAATGGATTGAGCTTCTGGAGTGTGAGTGACCAAATTAAAAAGGGTGCAGCGCTGAATGCAGTTCAAATTGCGGAATACTTGATTAAAGAGAACGCGTTATAATCTTTATTATTATCTAAATATTGACGGACAGTCAGCCTTGTGTGGTTGATTGTCCGTTTTTTTGTGGATAAATTGTTATATTTGTTTTTGAAAAATAGAAAACAAAAAAATGTGCGGATTTAGTGGCATCATTTCCGATAAATTAATTAGTTCGGAATCCATCTTGAAGAGTGTTTCTGCGATTAAACATCGTGGACCAGACGACACATTGCTTTTCGCAGAAGATACAAAGCTCTATTCGTGCGAGTTGACGACGCCTGCATTTCAACTTAAACTCCCATCAATTAAATTAAAATCAACCTCGAATCTATTTTTTGGATTCAATCGCCTTTCAATCGTCGATTTGTCGGAAAATGGAATGCAGCCTTTCTTTGACGAAAAGCGAAAGATTGTCTTTATGCTCAATGGAGAAGTGTATAATTACGCCGAACTCCGCCAAACCTTTCTTGCCGATGAGCCGTTTCAATCCGAAACAGACAGCGAAGTAGCCTTTCGACTCTACCTGAAATTGGGAGATGAATTTGTACACCATTTGAGGGGAATGTTTTCGATTGTGCTTTACGATTTCAAAACAAAACGTCTTAAAGCGTGGCGCGACAGATTAGGTATGAAGCCATTTTACTATGCTTTCGTTGATGGCACGTTTGTTTTTTCCTCCGAAATGAAAGGGATTTTTGCCACAGGACTAATTCAGCAAGAGTATAATTATCAAGGTTTGGCGTATTCAATGTATCTTTCTACATGCCCATCACCACTTACAATATATAAGCAAATCAATTCGTTGCAAGCAGGTCATTTCTTAGCTTATTCGACTGATTCATTGCAAATTGTTACGAGTCCATACTGGCGACTAAAATACTCTCCAAACGAAAAAAAGATAGATTTTGAGGAGTTCAATCGAGATATGGAAGAAATTTGTAAATTGCACCAAATAGGAGATGTCGAAAAAGCATTGATGTTGAGTGGAGGGATGGATAGTGGAACTTTGGCATACTACTTTAGCAAATTTGATTCGCACATGAGATGCCTAAATATTTTTGCAAAAAATCATTCTATCGACGAGCGTGAATTTGCTCTTGAAAATGCAAATAATGCTCATTTAAATGTCTCTTTTATTGAAATTCCGAATAACCCATCTGAATCAGAAAAGGCGCATTATTTATCATCTGAAGAAGAGCCAAATTCATCACCCGAAGCTGCTTTGTTTTTGTGTGAAAAGGCAAAAAAGATGAATATAAAAGTGCTTTATAACGCCTTAGGACCCGATGAAATTTTTGGTGGATATCCTTACTTTTCTACAATTCAACGAATTGAGAGGTTTCAATTTATAAAAGCTATTATTCCTGCCTTTTTATTACCTAAAAGATACAGGAGAAAATTTTCTGAACTCAAGAATTTTGGAACTGATTGTTTCCCATTATTCAGTCGACAACTATTTTCTTGGGACGAAATCGAAAAATTCTTAACCGAACGAAATCAGGAAATTCCTTCTCATCCTATTGATTATATCAAAAATCAGATCGCTGAGATATACCCTGAATTTAAGCATATACCTTTATTGAAGCGTGTTTCATATCTCGAAATATTCTATTATATTTCGTCTCATCACACTTTTAGAAGTGACCAACCATCGATGAGGCATTCAATAGAAATGCGATTCCCATTTTTAGATCATTTTTTTGTTGAAAAATATTTCAATCAGAAGGATACGTTTTGCGAGTTGAATAAAAATTTGAAGCCTCAGTTTCGTAATTTTGTGACGAATATTTTACCTGAAAAGATCTTTAAGATGCGAAAAAAAGGGTTTTCAATGCCTACTGATCTGTGGATTTCTTCTTCAAAAGATGGAATTAATAAATACAATCATCCCGAAAAGATTTGGTATATGAAAATGCTGAACTATCAGAAAAAATAAAAGGGATAGAGTTTGATTTCTTATTTTTTTGAAGATGCTTTAACCTCGAAGTAATACCCGATCTTGTATACGCTTAGCAAGTGAGGTGAAGGAATATTATATATTAGAATTTTTCGTAACTTTTTTTTGATTATTTTGAATATAAACAAAATAAAAGGGCTTATTACATGAACACTTTCACAAGTTTTTGCCAATTGAAAATGAGAGAGAAAAATAGCATTGCTCATTTTAGATTGTAAAATAAACAAATTATCTATAGCAGATTCTGATTTGGCTAAAAATGCCTCATTTGTGTCAATATCGGTATGGCAAATAGGAGCATCTATGTGTTTGACCTTTATACCCAAACGTTGTAAATCAACACCAAAAAGAGTGTCATCGTGTCCGTAGCGTGTAATCGTTTCATCAAATTGAACCTTCTCAAAAATGACTTTAGGAATCAAAAAATTAAATGTGTTGAATCGGTGATAAGGCGTTTTATTTCGTCTAAAGGCATCTATCTCTTCACTGGTTTTTCCAAAATTGTAGCGTAAAAGGTATTGAAATTTTGGTTTTTCTTTTGGATAATTACACCCACCAGATAAGACAGTATTTGATTTTGCAGCATCTAAATAGATAGCAAGATAATTTTCAGAAGTAGGCATTGCATCGCAATCTAAAAACAGCAAAAAATCATATTTTGCTTCATACCCCAATCTGTTTCGTATTTTTCGCCAACCGACATTTTCTGTAAGTTCGTAATAACGACAAAAAGGAATATCTGAAATGGAACGGTTCTCTTCTTTAAAAGACGATGACGCATCGTCGATGCATAAAATTTCGAAATTAATTTTCATTTTTTTTGCCTGATTATATAGGCATGTTACTAACGGAATACAGTTCCAATTGAAAATCGGTATTAATATGGATAACATGGGTCAGATTTTTTGAAATAGATTTAGTAATACTGATTTCTCCTCTTCCCAGCAAAGTTCCCTTTTTGCTTTTGTAAATATTTCTTTACGGTTTGGTTTAGTTTCCCACTCTTTCAACATCACATTAATTGTCATTGATAGGCTCTGAGCATCATATTTATCTATCACTTTTCCTACAGAATATTGATGGGTTATTGTGCGTATTTCTGGAAAATCAGTAGATAAAATAGGAACTTCTGCTTGGATAAAATCGAAGATTCTATTTGGCAGCGCATAGTATTGATTCAACCCACGATGCTCTAAAAGATTAACACCTAAATCAGCTAAACGCGTATAGTGAGGGAGAATGTCAGGTGTGATTTTTCCTAACATAAAAATGCGATCTTCTAGTTTCTTATCCGAAATTTTAGATTTGATTTGATTTGCAATATCGCCATCGCCAATGATGCAAAATATAGCATTATCAACAAGAACCATTGCATCAATCATCCATTCTAAACCTCTGCCAATATTGATAACGCCTTGGTAAAGAATAATTTTTCGACCTTGGGTTTTTAGCGATTCTATTTTTTTGAGAGAATCAATATTAGGTGGATTAATATCAAATATTTGAGTAAAAGGCACATTTCGAATCACCTTCATTTCAATGCCATAAAGGTTTTTGTAGTAACTGGCTATCGAATGACACACTGTATAGCAAAAATTTAATCGAGGGAATATGTAATTTTCAATAGATCTCCAAATTTTTTTTATTTGTGGCCTATACGCAATTTCAGTTGACTCAGGAAAAAGTTCGTGAGCATCGAAGACAAGGCTACATCTCTTAAAACGTGATGCTAAGAAATTCGCTAACAAAGTGTCAGTATCGTTAGATAAAATGATGTCACATTTCGTGAACAACAAAAAGAGAAGGAGTCTGATGTTGTATTCGGCATAAAAAAAACCAGTTTTTCGAAAAATTAGCGTCATCCGTTTAGTCTCATATGGGCGAAAAAGAGGCAGACTATTTCTCAATTTACGACCAATTAATATTACCTCATAACCATTTTCAAGCAGTGTGGAGCAAACCTTATGAACTCTTTGATCGGTCGAGATATCGTTAGTTACCGAAACTATGATTTTTTTCTTTTTTAACATTATTAAAACCGCTGCACAATTCTCATTAAAATATTTTTTTAATAAAACTACTATAGTTGGAAATCAAAGTAGTGTTAAACCTGCTTATATTAACGTATTTTTAAGAATTATATTATTTCACTATTATGAATTTGCAGGAATAGTCATCATTAGCACGCATTAGAATACAAAAATACTTTTTTGAGAGTTATTTGTCGACAGATATTTATTTATATTGGATTCACTGGTCGATGCATATTAGCTAGTATGCCTAAATATACCAGCATTTCATTGAATTCTAAATTTTTATTATAATTGATATGAATTTGCTTTTTTCGATTAACTTTGCATTAACAAAAACATAAAAACATGTGTGGAATTGTAGGATACATAGGGAATCGTGAGGCTTATCCGATTCTAATCAAAGGATTGCATCGTCTTGAATATCGAGGTTATGATAGTGCCGGAGTTGCATTAATCAACTCAGCAAAAAATCTTAGTGTTTACAAAGCAAAAGGTAAGGTTGCTGAATTAGAAGCGTTTGCAACATCCAAAGATATTAGTGGTACAATCGGAATCGCTCATACTCGTTGGGCTACCCATGGGGAGCCAAACAATGTGAATGCTCATCCGCACTATTCTCAGTCTGAGAAATTGGCACTTATTCACAATGGAATAATAGAAAATTATACTGTTTTGAAAGCCATGCTGATCGGGAAGGGCTTTACCTTTTCGAGTAGTACAGATACAGAAGTATTGATTCAGTTAATAGAATACATTAAGAATACGAATGATTGTGACCTATTTACTGCAGTTCAATTAGCTTTAAATGAGGTTATTGGAGCTTATGCCATTGCTGTAATTGAAAGAGGTAATCCTGATCAAATAATTGCTGCTCGCAAAAGTAGTCCTTTGGTTGTTGGTATTGGTGAAGATGAATTTTTCTTGGCATCAGATGCCACTCCAATCGTTGAGTTTACTAAAAATGTTGTATACTTGGATGATGAAGAGATTGCGATTCTTCGTAGAGGCAAAGAATTAAAAATTGTAGATTTAAAAAATGTTGAAAAAACTCATGAAATTCATAAGCTCGAACTTAATCTAGCGCAATTGGAAAAAGGAGGGTACGAGCATTTTATGATCAAAGAGATTTTTGAACAGCCCAAAACAATAATCGACTGTACTCGTGGTCGAATAAATGTTGAAGGAACAAGTGTTGCTCTTTCGGGGGTAATTGACAACAAGGAAAAGTTCCTGAATGCTCGACGTATCATCATTGTGGCTTGTGGAACATCGTGGCACGCTGGTCTGATTGGCGAACATTTGATTGAAGACCTGTGTCGAATCCCCGTTGAGGTAGAATATGCTTCGGAATTTCGATATCGGAATCCTGTAATTTACCCCGATGATGTGGTGATTGCAATTTCTCAATCAGGAGAAACTGCGGATACTTTAGCTGCTATTGAGTTGGCAAAAAGTCAAGGTGCATTTATATATGGAATATGTAATGCCGTGGGTTCTTCAATACCTCGAACAACACATTCAGGATCTTATATTCATGTCGGTCCAGAAATTGGAGTGGCCTCGACAAAGGCGTTTACTGGACAAGTTACAGTTCTAACTATGTTGGCACTTACTGTTGCAAAAGAAAAAGGATCTATAACTGAAGAAAAATTCTTGAAGACTGTTAAAGAGTTGAATGAAATTCCAGCAAAAATCGAACGTATTTTGCAACAAAACGAATCCATTAGTCAATTCTCAAGAATTTTTACTTACGCAAAGAATTTTATTTATTTAGGTAGAGGATACAATTATCCATCGGCTCTGGAAGGAGCGCTAAAGCTGAAAGAAATTTCTTATATTCACGCTGAAGGCTATCCTGCTGCAGAAATGAAGCATGGTCCTATTGCGCTTATAGATAACGAGATGCCAGTTGTAGTTATCGCTACAAACAACGGAATGTATGAAAAAGTAATCAGTAATATTCAAGAGGTGAAGGCGCGTGGTGGTATCGTGATTGCAATCGTGACTGAAGGCGACGAAACGGTTAGAAATTTAGCTGATTTCTCCATTGCGATACCTCAAACTCTTGAATGTTTAGATGCATTGCTTACGTCTATTCCGTTGCAACTCTTGGCATATCATATTGCTGTGAGTAAAGGTCGTAATGTAGACCAACCTCGGAATTTAGCAAAATCTGTCACAGTCGAGTAGGTTTCAACGAAAATATTCTGATTCCTTGTTAAAGTTAGTTGACAAGGAGTTCATAATTTTATTCTAACCCAATGAATAAGATCAATGATTTCCATTTGTATCCCAATATGCAATTTTGACGTCAATTCATTGATTGGCGAATTGGCACGTCAAATTCAATACCTCTTCGTTCCTGCTGAGATTGTATTGATTGATGATGCATCTTCAAGTTCGTTTAAACGACAAAACGATAAAATATGCAAGGAGCATAAATATATTGAATTAAGCACAAATGTTGGTCGTGCTGCTATTCGAAACCTCTTTCTCGAATACGCTCAATATGATTATTTGCTTTTTTTGGATTGTGATTCGCTTATCGTAAGCGAAGATTATTTAAACAGTTATCTTATTGCTATTAAATTACTTCAACCGAATGTTATTTGTGGTGGGCAGGTCTTTAGTCATAGAAATCCTGGATTTAATAGACGCTTGAGATGGCGTTTTGGCGTTAAACATGAAAGTCACACTGCTGATTATCGACTGCAATATCCAGATATTTCTTTTATGACTAATAATTTTCTGATCAAGAAAAGTTTATTGCAGTCTATTAAATTCAATGAGCAACTCATAGATTATGGTCATGAAGATACACTTTTTGGATTTGAGTTGAAAAAAAGAAAAATCGCCATTACCCACATTGATAATCCGATTATGAACAGTGATGTTGAAAAAAACGGTGTGTTTTTACAAAAAACAGAAGTAGGGGTTTCCAATTTGGTTAAAATACAGAAGATTGTTGGATACGACCCAATGTTTGTGAATGATGTTAAAATTTTGAATGTTTATAATAAGATAAAATCATCATTTTTGATTCTACCTATATATCTTTTATTTCTTCTTCTTAGGGTTCCAGCTAAGCAATTATTGAAAATTGGATTATCTCTTTGGATATTTGACTTTTACAAATTCGGAATTTTAACGGAGCGTATGTGGTCGAAAGAAAATAGGTGAGATCAAGTCTGATTATACTACACAAAGGCGCAGTCACCGTCTCCATGTTGAATTCGATGTAAAAAAACCTCATCTTCCCTCCCTTTAGGAAATGAAACGAATTTTATCTGCTTTCGAGTAAAAATAAATGGATTCTTACTTTTCAGAATATGTTCAGTAATTTCGGTGTGGAAGGCCGTAAATGTATGTATGTTATTGTCTAAAAGTTGCAAGTACAGGACATTTATCAAATCGGAAACTGTATTTTGATTGGGATAACAGTAGGTCAAAATCGCTTTACCATTGTGAATTAATAGCAGAAAAAATGCGATTAGTTGATTGTTTTTGTAGATCTTAACTGGAATATTTTTATACTGTTTTACATGATGAGTAAAAGCATAGTCTTGATTTAGTTGCAAATCGTTTGTCGAAATCCAAGGATTATCAATAATCCAATTCAGCTCCTGTTTATTTCGCCGAAATAACTCATTTTCATTATGTTTGCTAATGAATTGTGCTGTTTCGTCGTCGATTTGATTTAGTACTTTATAATTTATATTTTGGGTTGCTAATCTGTTCTTCCATACAGAAAGAATTGGTTGATGCAAGGCATTTACAATTGAATCAAGAATTGATAGTAACGGTTTTATTTTACTGAATTCACTTCTTCTGGTAGGTAAAATACCGACTAGATTCAGTTTTAAATATCCTCGAACTCCATTGTCAAATTTTTTAATACTGAATTTTTTAATTCTTTCTAAAACGAATCTCGTTTCTGGTGTTAACTCGGGAAAATAAAGATTGCTATTTGTTAATTTACAAGCCATATAAAATAGTTGCATACTGCCATTATTCGATACTGTTTCATCGCCCCACCAGCAGCTACTCCACCACATTTTTTGTGGTTGATTGTCAATCCAGATAAGGTCTGGCAGTAAACCAAAATATGATAAAATACGGTTGTTTTCGTCTTTAGCAACGAGCAAGACAACATCTTCGGCTGATGATCGTGGGTTAAGTGATTGGGACATTGCCCTTAGTCGTGTGATTGCTATTCTGCTTGAGTTTTTATAGCTTTCTGACTCAACAAAAGAGACTAAATCGTTCACCTTAATAATTTCGATTTCCATAATTTATAGCTTTAGATTTTATTCTTAAGCTTCGTAGAAAGTGATTGCAAAATAGAAGCAACATTATTCATTCCAATTAAATCGTCCAAATCAAATTCTACTTCGAACTGGAATTCGATTTCAGAAATTAACGAAACGTGGTTCATCGAATCCCAATTCGGTATATCTTTTGCTGAGGTGGTGGAAGTCAGCTCAAGTAATGGATTTTCAAAAATTGAGCGAAATATTTCTTGTAATTGAGGTAGAAGTTGATTGTTATTCATAAAACAGTTTTGGGATAATTTATTATTGTTTTTCAATCATATTTAGAAGCTCATTTCTGTTTATTTTTCCGCTTGATGTAAGTGGAAATGTCTCCAAATTGATTATTTTGATGGGTTGCATGTAAGATGGAAGGACTTTTTGCAAATATATTGCAACTTCTGGGATTGAAATAGAACAGCTCTCTAAAAACAGGTGTATTTCAGTGTTTCCAAGTGCCCTTTCATATGCAATTGCAGTTACTTGTATATTCCCAGCGATTTGTTTTGAAGCGTGCTCCAGTTCTCCTAATTCTACTCGATAACCGTGAATTTGGACTTGATGATCGATTCTTCCACAAAATAACAAATCATCATCATCGTCTCTGTAAACTAAATCTCCGGTTCGATAGTAGCGCAATCCATTTATTGTAACAAAAGATGATTCGTTTTTTTCTGGCAATTTGTAATATCCTTTAGTTACTTGATTTCCTGAAATACACAATTCTCCTTTTTCAGAACCATTTACCACACAATTGTTACTGTCTAAAATCAAAGTTTTAGTGTCCCCAAAAGGCTTTCCAATAGCAACAATTCCATTATAGGTCTTTGTGCCGCGGCTCGATTTATCCCAAGTGAATAAAATGCAGTCTACTGTAGCCTCTGTAGGTCCATAATAATTTTGTATAATAGCATTGGGCACACAATTTGTCCATTCTGCAACAATTTCATCATACAAAGCTTCTCCTGAGAATAGAGATAGTTTAACGTCAGGTAGTCTTATTTTATTAAAATAGGGTCTTAAAAAAGCGATAACAGAGGGCACCATCATTGCTACTGTAATTTGGTGCCTTTGGAGAATTTGATAAATTGCGAAAAATTTGATATTGTCAAGCGGAATAGTATGCACAGAGGCTCCAATGCAAAGCGGCAACACATAACAAAGCACAGAAATATCGAACGTAAAATCGAACATCTGTAAGAATTTATCATTTTCATTGAGAGAATATGCAATTGAAAAGAACCCCGATACTAACCCGTTTACATTTCCTCGATTAATGGGTACACCTTTAGGCACACCAGTACTTCCGGAAGTAAACAAAATGTACATTAAGTCTTCGTCTGAAAGCTCAGGAAGAGATAAATTAATAGGTGAATCGGGCAAGTTTTTGGTTGACAGAATTTGGATATCGTTGTTCAATATAATTCCGTCGTTTGCATCTTTACTTGATAAAACATAACGAATTGAAGTCTGTTCGATGGTGGCTTGATTCCTATTTGCAGGAAATAGAGGATTTATTGGCACAAAACATAATCCATTGAACCACAAGGCGTAAATAGACGCATAAGTTTCTATATCATTGTTCGTTACAACGCCAATTATTTCATTTTTATGATAAGGAATACTTCTCAATACGTTTCGGATATTAGAGATTAATTGTCCGAATTGTGCGTAAGTAACCCCAGTTTCGTTTATGACAAAAGCCTGATTGGTTGAATAAGTTTCAATATTCTGTTTTACTCTGGATATCATTCAATGTAGTTTGTGCAAATGAATAAATAAAAGTGCAAAGAAACTGATTTTTCCTTTTTGATTCGTTTTCCAGACAAGAAATCGTTTTACCACAGTCTGTTGATAGTGTTTTTTCTCAATAGAGATTTGCAAAGGTAATAGATGTATTCTCCGTAAATAATTTCCTGTGCTGAGAAATCTTCTATTTCCATTGGGATGCGCTGTATGTTTTTCTTGATTCTGTCTTTTTTCAATCCTGAACTGCCAAAAGTGAAATCGGCAATCGAGTTTTCAATATCAAAAATGAGTTGAAAGAAATTGTTTTTAACTCCAGTATCGGTAAATGGAAAACAAAAAAGCCGATTATCAAGATTAAATTTATTCTCAACAAAATCTATACTTTCCTTCGTTTGGCGAATTTGTTCAACAAGCGAAATCTCAGAATATCTTGGATGGTCAATGCTGTGCGCCCCAAATGAAAAACCTTGTTTGATGAGACGATTTATTTGATTACTATCCAAATAAGGTTTGTTTGTCTGTAAATATTGATTGAAATCAACGCCAACCAACTCTGCCAATTCATTTAATTGATCACTTTGTGCATATTTGATGGTTAATAATGATGAAAAAGTGCTGTCAATTACAAGGTTTTTTGTTTCAAACCAGTTGATGATTTCCTTCGATATGTTTTTTTGAGAGATTAATTTTTCAATCAAAATGCTTGTTTTATAGCGATAAAACAGGTCTTTATTGTCGATAAAATCTGAATTTAGAAAACAGATAGCAGAAACACCTTTTCTTAAAAGGATAGGTGCAACTACATCATGAAATTCTCTCAGCCCATCATCAAAAGTAAGTAAGAAGGAGTTTTTTTTGGTTGGTTCACCTGCTTTCAAGCTTTGAATAAGCATGTCTGGTGTAATGGGTGAGTAGTGTTTCAGGTAGAAGTCAATATCCTTTTCGAACGATGAGGTTGTCCGCACTTGATAGAGGTGCTTAATGTGCACTGTTTCTTTGTCAGATATGATATGGTAAAAAGGAAGTAAAAGTCGCTGTCTGCTTATACGAATGAAGAATTCCAAAGGAATACTTGATGTCAACTTGGCTAAATGATAAAAACTTTTATTCATAAATTAAATGGTCTAGTTTTTAGAGCATTTTCAAAGATAAAGGTTTTCGCTTTGATTTCGAAAGATTGCGCTATAAATAATTGCATTCACAAACGTTTGTTTATCCGAAATATGTATGGATGATATGAAATCATTCAAATTATCGTTATATATTTGAAGAATGAATTTAATTGAACAAATTATTCTACAAGATAAGCAAAGGTTATAATGCATTTTATTCAAAGAATTTTAAATAAATCGGAGATGGTGAAGAATGGCTTTATGCTATTATCTTCAAGTACTGTAGCCCAGCTTCTGGCAGTTATTTTTTATCCCATTATCACAAGACAATACTCTCCAGCAGAGCTAGGCGCTGTTAGCCTTTTCTTATCCATTGTTGGCATTGGCTCTATATTGGCAACGGCACAATATGAATCAGCAATTTTATTAGAAAGTGAGGAAGTAAATGCAGTAGCAGTATTCGATCTTACTTTTCTAATTAATTTAGGCATTACAGGTTTTGCACTAACATCTCTCTTGTTATTTAAGAATTCCATTATTAAGTTGTTTAATGTTGAAGGAATTTCTCAATTTCTGTGGTTAATTCCGGTAATGATTTTTTTGACGACTTTGGGTTTTGTTTTTACATATTGGTTTAATAGACAAAACAGGTTTTCCTATACTGCGCGCTATAATCTTGTGCAAAGCGCCAGCAATAGTACGATGAAGGTTTTTTTAGGTGCTATCAGCTATACGCATTGGGGGTTATTTGTTTCAAGTATTTGGGGGCAAATTGCAGGTATCGGCTCAGTTATATTTAATAAATCTCTCATTAATCCACTATTTCAGTTTAATAAAAAAAGAATGTCGGAGGTGGCAATTCGCCATTTTAAATTTCCAGTATATACATTGCCACATGCTTTCATTAATACGATTGCCGGCAATTTGCCTGTTTTGATTCTCTCTGCCTGGTTCAATATGACTGAAGTCGGTCTCTTTTCGTTAGGAGTAACTTTAGGATTTCGTCCAATTAGTATGTTGACCACATCGATGAATCAAGTTTTTTTTCAAAAGGTATCCTCTAATAAAAATAATGGTGTAGAAAGTTATTCTTTGCTTTTACGATTTTGCAAAAAGGCTATTTATATAACATTACCACTTTTTGCGATAGCATTTGTGATTATTAAACCAGCTACAGTCTTGATTTTTGGTGCTGCTTGGATTGGTGCTGGAGTCTATCTTCAATTGATGCTTCCTTGGTTTTTTATTTCAATATTGACATCGACACTTTGTTTTATGCCTGCTTTAGTCGGAAAACAAAGACAAGCCATGATATTGGAAATTATTTATACCGGATTGCGAGCAGGCGCTTTACTTATTGGCGTGCTACATAGAGATATTTACCTTGCAGTGTTATTGTTTTCTTTAGTGACATCGTTTTGCTTGGCTGCTTTTTTGATTTGGTATTTGTTGTTAGCTAAAAAGATGTTCAGATGAAGATATTAGTTCTCCCATCATGGTATCTCCCTTCTGGCGCTTATTTTATCAAAGAACAGGTGCTTTTTCTTCAAGAAAGAGGATTGCAAGTCGATGTCCTCTCGAATCTTGAAGTTTCGATTACAGAACATCGTACTGAATATTTGACTCTACCGTGGAAAGCTTTTGTTGCTAATGAGGATGGGATACTAACCTATCGTGGCTTTACGCGTTTCATCCCCAAAAGTGAAAAATTAAATATTCACAGATGGGTCACTAATACTTTAAAATTATTCGACAAATACATCGACGAGCAAGGTCGTCCTGATTTCATACATGTGCATAGTGCGATGTGGGGTGGATTAGTGGCTGCGCTTATCAAAGAGAGATATGGAATACCATACGTCATTACTGAACATCTTGGTATCATGGCTTTACAGTCAGATTTTGCAAGAAATCAATTTCCAGTGTGGAAAAATCCATTTTTCGAGAAAGCTTATCAGAATGCCGATTTTGTGGTGCCAGTTTCGGCTCAATTGATGCGAAAAATTTCAGAATTCGCGCCTCAACAAAAGAATTGGCAAGCCATTCCAAATATTGTCGATACCGACTTCTTCTATTTCAAAAAGAGGGAAAGAAAACACCCATTTCATTTTGTCTGTGTCAATGGGTATTATGAGGAGAAAGGATATGATATTTTACTCCAAGCGTTTAATGAGTTTTGTGAGAATTATCCGAGTGTTAATTTAACAATTGCAGGGGAAAACTTCGAAAATCCGCGATTCCAAGAAATTTTGAACCTCTGCAAAAATAAGCAAAAAATTATTTTTACAGGTGAGATAAATAGAGAACAGGTGCGAGACTTATTGTGGTCAGCTGATGCTTTTCTATTGTCGAGCAGGGTAGAGTCGCAGTCTATAGCGGCTTTGGAGGCAATGAGTACTGGCTTGCCTTTGGTTTGCACTGAAGTAGTTCCAGAGTTTATGACTCCTGATTACTGTGGGTTTAGAGTTCCTATTGAGAATCCTGCCTCTTTTGCAGAGGCAATGGGCAGAATGGTGAATCAAATTGAATCTTTTGACGGCTTAAAAATTTCAAATCATATAAGAAGAGAAGCTCACAAAGATGTTATTATTGAGAAGATAATTGGAGTTTATCGTCAAATTTTACTGCATAAATAATTCTTCCATTCAAATAGTTTAGCTAAAACACTACTCCTTGATCCAGCCAGTTGAAAGTAGCCTTCGTTTCGACTTCCCCATTTCTGATAAAAATAGGCTACCGAGGGAATATCAGAACCTTCGAAATCTAGTACTTTGAATTTTTGAGCATATTGTTTTATAAACTCATCAATTAGGAAATGAGTGGCATTTCGTTTCTTATGTTCAGGAGTTGGTGCGCCAAGAAGATAGAAAACGGTTTCATTACAAAAGAAGAAAAGCGCAGAAGCAATTTTCTGATTGTCGCGAAATACAGAAAATCCAATTAATCGTTCTTGAGCATCAGCTTTGGCAATTGCCGCCCGAAACAGATTGGTATTCTTGTCTTTCATTTGAAACAAATCGCCATAACATGCTGCAAAATTTGAAATAACCGATTCGTAGTCCTTATCAATTATCCACGAAATACCCACATTGTTTTTTAAACTGCGACGAGCATCTTTTGTGTAATTGGCAGAAATTAGTTCATACGAATTAGATAAATCAAGTGTGTAGTTTTTGCGCTGATGGATTGAAAACTGTTTTGGGATTGAATCAATATTATTTAATGCTAATGAATAAGTAACATAGTGAAAATGCTTGAGTGTCGCTTCTAAAAATGCGAATGTTATTTCTGAGGTTATTCTCTGAATTGAAAAAAAACCTAATCGTTGAATGTATAGTGGTTTATATGCCAGTTTGAACCCAAACATTCGTTTGATAGGAATTGGCATTATTATTTCGTAATCACCCACCATAAGTGCTTCCCATCCAGCGCACAATGAATCTAAAAACCACGAATAGGCATAAATCACACTATTTGGAGAAGATTCAATTACAAAATCCCATTGGGTTTTGTCTATTTGTTCGTGGGTCAAATGTCGAATATTCATTACACTTCAATCCGTTTCATTAAAAAGCGTTTAACAATGTACATCAACGGACGAAGAATAGCGTATTTATACCAAGCCCATTCTCCATTATAGATAGTATATTGGCCTCCAGCTCCTGATTTGAATGTATATACTGAATCTTTTGAATGTGTCGAAGGTGTGAGTCTGCCCATATCGTAATGCTGAACTCCTATCTCCGCTAATGTCGAAAAGAGGTGGTCATAAATGAAGTACGACGCTCCATTTGTGCGCGCTTCGAGTGTTGTGATACGATACAAATCTACGGCTTGATTTTGTGAAATATAATAGATGATTGCACAAATCATTTGGTTATTCTGATTGCGAACGGAGCAAAACCGAAATTCTTTTTGGTTTGTCAATTCAAGAAATTGATTGATATGCGTTGAATCGCTAATTTTTTTTCGAAAAAGCATTTCTTGGTATAAACTATAGAACTGATGAATCTGTTCACTGCTGATGGTTTCAGAGTTTTCAAACGATAAATTAAATTTTTCTGCTTTCTTCAGGTTTTGTTTCCAGTTTTTATCATAATTACGACCTGCTTTTAAACCTACCAACATACTGAATGACGAAGAAAAGAGTCCAACAGGTCGAAGAAATCCAGACCTTCTAATTCCGATTTCGTATTGTGGGTTGTATGTCGAGTAGGAATCTATTTCAATGATATCAAATCTAGTATCTTTGATTTTATCAAAAAAAGCAGTTAATTTTTTAGCTTCAACCTGAAGATTATTAAAGCATTCTCCATCGATAAGTAACATTTTAAAGCCTAAGAACCTTTTTTTATGACCAAATAATGCTATCGAGGGTGATTCTTCGCTATCAATGTAAAAATGAGTACTTTCAGGCTTGTATAGTGTATTAAATTGATGCCAAGCAAAAGTTTGTGGATAAGGAATGTATTCAAAGTCCTTAATCAAACGGAAATAGTGCTCTTTGTCCCGAATTTCAACCATTACTTATAATTTTAAACCATCCAATAGTTTAACGTAGATTTCTATGGCTTCGCGTATTTCTGCCAAAAAAATATATTCGTCAGCAGTATGAGACCTCGCAGAATCTCCAGGACCCATCTTAACGGTTGGGAATCGCATAAAGGTCTGATCCGAAAGCGTGGGCGATCCGTAGATAGTTTTGCCAAGCGTTATAGCGCGTTGCACAAACGGATGATTCGTGTCGATATTCGATGAGTTGAGTCGAAATGAACGAGGAGTGATGTCGCAATCCATTTCATCCATTAAAATTTCGTACACTTCTTCGTTCGAATAACATTCGTTGGTGCGGACATCTACTGTGAATTCACATTTGTCGGGTACAATATTGTGCTGCAATCCGGCATGAATCACGCTAACAGTCATTTTCACAGGACCAAGCAGTTCAGAGCGTTTCGGAAACTGATAGTTCTTGAACTTTTCAATCACTGGAATGGCGTTGTAAATGGCGTTGATTCCCTCTTCGCGAGCTGCATGTCCAGCTTTACCTAGCACAACACAATCGAGCACCATCAAGCCTTTTTCGGCAATGGCGGCATCCATTTTGGTCGGTTCACCTACGATTCCGAGGTCGATTTTTGGTAGTTTTGTTAATGCCAGTTCAGCTCCGTTATTGCCTGAAACCTCTTCTTCGCACGATGCTAAAAAAAGCAGATTATATGGTTGTGGTTTGGTGCGTAAAACAAGAAAAGAGTGCAACAGCGAAACCAAAGCTCCCCCAGCATCGTTACTACCCAATCCGAAAAGTTTACCATCTTCTTCGATAGGTGTGAAAGCATCGCGTTGCCATCCCGAA
This sequence comes from Bacteroidales bacterium, assembly GCA_037139375.1. GTDB lineage: Bacteria > Bacteroidota > Bacteroidia > Bacteroidales > UBA7332 > CAXXIC01. Next base: position 21,722 of record JBAXGL010000005.1, read on the forward strand.
ACTGGTTTTATTGTGTCGATATGAGAATTGAGAAGCAGGGTTGGTTTTGAGGAGTCGAAGGGGAATGCTGAGCACCAAGTGTTGTTGCCAAGTATTTGGTAATCAATGAGATGTTTAGTTAGGAAATCTCGAAGTAATGATACTGCATTCTCCTCTTCGCGACTCAATGATGGAATTGCTATCAAGCCTTTAAGTAAATCAATTGCGGAGTAATATGCTTCGTCAACCGAAAAGTCAGAATATGTTGGTTGGTGATTCATAGCGTGATAATTAGTGATATTCGTTCGCTTTATTCTCAAATGTTATTCGGTCAGATTAATTGACAAAAGTAAACAAATAGTTATGAGATTGATCATTGGGTGAGCGTGAGTTGATGATATCTCCTTTTTTATCGATGAATTTCTTTTTATAACCGATTTCAAATAGAAAAGCGTCTAATTCATTTTTATCATAAGGCGTTATCGGATTTATTTCGACTAATAAAGTAGGTTTTTGTTTAGTAAGTAGATTTTTCATTCCTTGTAGAGCTAGAAATTCTCCACCTTCAATATCAATCTTTATAAACCGAATTTTATCTGTTTTCTTATCCTGAAAGTAGTTATCTAGTGAGGTTGATGGTGCTTTTTCAGTTGAAGTGAATGACTCAGAATAAGCTGTCGCAGCTCCGTTATTGAAATCTGTTTCATCGAGAAACAATTCTATTTCACCAATTTTATCCGAAACAGCAGTTTTTTCAATGACTATATTTGTTAGTTTATTCATTTGAACGTGTTTCATCAAATGGTCATTGTTTATTTTGAATGGCTCGAATGCATACACTTTTCCTTCTTTACCAACTAATTTTGAAGCTACAAGCGAGTATAATCCAATGTTAGCACCCACATCAACGATTGAATCACCCGACTGTAATAATTTCTCAACGAAGAGGATTTCTGGCTCTTCATATTGATTCAGAAAATAAAGGTTTTGCTGAATCCAGTCATCAATTTTGAGTGTTAATCGTATATTTCCTCGGTATGTCGAATTGACAATTACTCCCTGAAAGAAGTGATAAGGACTGAATATTCTTTCGTAGAATCCAAAATAGTTTTTTTTGAAAAACGGAATCAGAAAAAGGAATTTAAATATATGTGCTAAAAGATAGTTCATCAAAATAGAGCTTGTCGTTTATAAACCGAATTTTTGTATTATGCAAATGTGCCAATATTTCGGGAGAAATCCAAATATTGGCACATTGTGAGAATGTATAACAAGGTTTTCTAAAACATCTGTGAAACCCTTTTGACGGCTGCAACCAGCACATCGACCTCTTCTTTGGTGTTGTAGAACGAAAACGAAGCACGAACCGTACCTTCCACGCCGAGGCGCTTCATTAGCGGTTGTGCACAGTGGTGACCGGTGCGCACAGCAATCCCAAGTTTGTCGAGCAACATGCCCATATCGTAAGGGTGAATGTCGCCCACAAGGAACGAAATCACTGCTCCTTTGTGGTCGGCAGTTCCGAGAATGCGCAATCCGTCGATTTTCAATAATTCAGCAGTTGCATAGTGTAAAAGTTCGTCTTCCCACGCCGCAATTTTATCCATACCGATGGCTGAAACGTAGTCAATTGCAGCCGCCAATCCAGTCGAACCAATGTAATCGGGCGTACCGGCTTCGAATTTGAATGGCAATTCGTTGAAGGTGGTTTTTTCGAAAGTCACCGTCGCAATCATCTCACCACCACCCTGATACGGTGGGATTTTATTTAACCATTCCGATTTGCCGTAAAGAACGCCAATGCCGTTAGGTCCATAAATTTTGTGCGCCGAAAATGCATAGAAATCAGCATCCAACGCCTGAACATCCACCGTGAGGTGAGGAACAGCTTGTGCACCGTCTATCAATACCGGAACGCCTTTCGAATGTGCAAAATCGATGATTTCTTTCACAGGATTAATTGTTCCCATCACGTTCGAAACATGCATCACAGAAACCAACTTCGTTTTTTCAGTAAACAGCTTTTGATATTCGTCGAGCAGCAATTCGCCTTTGTCGTTCATCGGAATCACGTGCAGTTTGATGCCTTTGCGTGTTTCGAGCAGTTGCCAAGGCACGATGTTGGAGTGGTGCTCCATCACCGAAACGATGATTTCGTCACCTTCCGAAAGCAGTTCGCCATAAGACGAAGCCACCAAGTTGATTGCTTCCGTCGTTCCACGTGTAAAGATGATTTCGCTCGACTCTTTGGCGTTGATAAAGCGTTGAACGATCTTTCGCGCCTCTTCGTGCGCTTCGGTGGCAGCCTGACTAAGGAAGTGCACTCCGCGATGAATGTTCGCATTCACATTGTAGTAGCCCTCTTCGATTTTCTCCACCACACAACGTGGTTTTTGAGTCGTAGCGCCATTATCGAGATAGACCAAATCCTTTCCGTAAATTTTACGAGAAAGAATCGGGAAGTCGTTTCTTATTTGTTGAATGTTCATTGTCTTAAATATGCTAATTTCTGAATGTGCCAATGTGCCAATTAATTCGCTCTCGATATTGGCAAATTAATGAATTGGCACATTGAATTTAGCAACCGCTACAGCCGGCACATTTCGCCAGCTCGTTGCGGAATCGTTTTTCAACCAAAAGTTTCAAGCGATCTTTGAATGCATCCATCCGAATATTGTCAATCACATCTGCCATAAACGCAAATTTGAGCAACATCCGCGCTTCTTTTTCAGAAATTCCACGAGCACGAAGGTAGAAAAGCGCATTTTCGTCGATCTGACCAATCGTTGCACCGTGGCTACACTTCACGTCGTCTGCATAGATTTCGAGCTGCGGTTTGGTGTACATTTTTGCATCGGCTGTCGTACAAATATTTTTATTTGTTTGATAAGCCTCTGTTTTCTGAGCATCTTTACGCACCAAAATTCGTCCTGTGAATGCTCCAACCGATTTCTCATCGAGCACATATTTGAACATCTCGTGGCTCGTGCAATGAGGTACAGCGTGATCAATAAACGTATGATTATCTACCGATTGAGTTTTATCCACAATGGCAATACCACCCAAATGAGTTTCGGCATGTTGTCCGTTTAGGGTCACTTCGTAATTGTTTCGGGTGCGACCGTTATGCAACGTAATGCTATTTACAACCGCATTTGAATTTGCCTCTTGCGAAACAAAAGTAGAAGCTACACGGCAGGTATCGACACCGTTTTCTTCCATTTCGTAAAAATCGAAACGCGCATCTTTGCCAACGTATATTTCGGTCACTTGAGTCGAAAGAAATTTTCTGCCTTCATCGATGGTATGATCGCACGAAAGCAATTTTGCCTCTGCGTTTTCTTCCACAATAATAAGCAGACGTCTGTTCGACATCATATCCACATCGCCACGGAAAATATTCACCAATTGAATTGGTTTTTCGATGGTTACTCCTTTCGGAATGTAAATCACAAATCCATCTTGTGCGAAAACAGTATTGAAAGCAACGATTCCGTCATTTTCTGTTTTTGCCAATTTGCCATAGTGTTTAGCAGCTACATCGGGATGTTTCTCGCTGAAATCTTTCAAGCTACCAACGAAAACGGATGCTGGCAAATTCTTTCCAACACCTGGTTTTGCAAAATAGCTGTCGTTTACCAAGAAGTAAAGCAACGAGCTCAAATTCGGAACGTCGCATTTGAATACTTCGTACGGATCCACTGGCACCGCAAGTCTGTTGAGGTTAAATCCATAATCGAGATCGAAAAACGACGAAACATCAGTGTATTTGTACTCTTCCGACTTCTTGGTCGGGAAACCATTCTTCTGAAAATCAGCAAACGCCTGTTCGCGGGGCGCATTCAGCACGTCCGACGAATGACGGTTAATCATCCCTTTTGCCTGGTTGTAGAGGTCTATATATTGTTGTTCTGTGCTCATTCTCCTAACTCTTTTTTGATCCAATCGTAACCTTTTTCTTCGAGTTCGAGAGCCAACTCAGGACCAGCAGATTTCACAATTTTGCCTTTGTAGAGTACGTGCACAAACTCTGGTTTGATGTAGTCGAGCAGACGTTGGTAGTGCGTGATAACCAAAGTCGCGTTGTGTTCGCTTTTGAGTTTGTTAACACCGTTTGCAACGATACGCAACGCATCAATGTCGAGTCCAGAATCGGTTTCGTCTAGGATTGCCAATTTCGGTTCTAACATTGCCATTTGGAAAATCTCGTTGCGTTTTTTCTCACCACCAGAGAAGCCTTCGTTCACCGAACGGCTCGCAAGTTTGTTATCCAACTCCACCACTTCGCGTTTTTCGCGCATCAGTTTCAGAAAATCAGATGCTGAAATTGGCTCTTGTTGTTTGTATTTGCGGTGTTCGTTGATGGCTGTGCGCATGAAGTTGACCATGCTCACTCCCGGAATTTCTACAGGGTATTGGAAACTGAGGAAAATACCTTCGCAAGAACGCTCTTCAGGAGCCAAATCCAGAAGATTTTTTCCTTCGAATGTAACTTCTCCTTCTGTCACTTCAAACACAGGATTTCCTGCAAGTACTGCTGATAATGTACTTTTTCCCGAGCCATTAGGACCCATAATAGCGTGTACTTCGCCTGGACGAACAGTGAGGTTTATTCCTCTTAATATCTCTTTGCCATTTACGTTGGCGTGTAGGTTTTTGATTTGTAACATAAGATTAAATTTTCGCCTCTTCATTCACCTGAGTGATATTTGAAAGAAGCATTTTAAAATTCTATTTATATGAATAATATGATTGACTCTCAGGCGTTATCCAACACTACCTTCGAGACTAATTGCTAGCAATTTTTGAGCTTCGACAGCAAATTCCATCGGCAGCTTGTTCATAACCTCTTTAGCGTATCCGTTTACGATTAGTCCCACAGCATCTTCGGTGGAAATTCCACGTTGGTTGCAGTAGAATATCTGGTCTTCACTGATTTTAGATGTAGTTGCTTCGTGCTCCACGACTGCCGTTTCGTTGTTGATCTCCATATACGGAAACGTGTGTGCACCGCATTTATCACTGAGCAAAAGGCTATCGCATTGCGAGTGGTTACGCGCATTTGTCGCATTTTTACTGATGCGAACCAAACCGCGGTAGCTGTTTTGGCTAAAACCTGCCGAGATACCTTTCGAAACGATGGTACTTTTGGTGTTTTTGCCCAAGTGAATCATCTTCGTACCGGTGTCCGCTTGTTGATGGTTGTTTGTAACGGCCACTGAGTAAAATTCACCAATCGAATTATCGCCTTGCAGAATGCAACTCGGGTATTTCCACGTCACAGCCGAACCGGTCTCAACCTGAGTCCACGAGATTTTAGAGCTGTCACCTTTGCAGATACCGCGTTTTGTGACGAAGTTGTAAATTCCTCCCTTTCCTTCTTTATCTCCTGGGTACCAGTTTTGAACGGTTGAATATTTGATTTCGGCGCGGTCGTGAGCAATGATTTCTACTATCGCAGCGTGAAGCTGATTTTCGTCACGCATCGGTGCAGTGCAACCTTCGAGGTAGCTTACGTATGCATCGTCGTCAGCGATAATCAGTGTGCGTTCAAACTGACCAGTATTGGCTGCATTGATACGGAAATAGGTGGAAAGCTCCATCGGGCAACGAACGCCTTTTGGGATATAGACAAACGAACCGTCGCTAAACACAGCTGAATTCAACGCTGCGTAAAAATTGTCGCGGTAAGGAACCACCGATCCGAGGTATTTTTGTACCAAATCGGGGTAGTCGTGAACCGCCTCGCTGAATGAGCAGAAAATCACACCCATTTCGGCCAATTTCTCTTTGAAGGTCGTTTTCACCGAAACGCTATCCATCACAGCATCTACCGCCATGCCCGAAAGTGCCATTTGCTCCACAAGCGAAATACCTAATTTGTCGAATGTTTTCAACAATTCTGGATCTACTTCGTCGAGGCTTTTTGGTCCTTCTTTTTTGCGAGGAGCAGCATAGTAACTGATTGATTGATAGTCGATATGTGGAATGTTGAGATGTGCCCACTCAGGCATTTCGAGTGTAAGCCAATATTTGAATGCCTTGAGGCGGAAGTCTAGCAGCCATTGCGGCTCATTTTTTTTTGAGGAGATGAGGCGAACCACATCTTCGTTGAGACCGATTGGAATGATTTCTGTGTCAATATCGGTAACAAATCCATATTTGTAATCGCCGGTTGTTACCTCGTCGAGTATATCTTTTTCTTCTTGCATGGGTTTAAATTAAAATCTCTCGAATGAGAGGGTAGTTTTTAATGCTGTTATACAACATATAAAACTGATTTGAGTGTGTTTAGTTCACCCTACTACCTCTTTTTTATCTTTTATTTCAATCTCTTTTTCTTGTTTGAAATATTTTTGAAGGTAGGGGAAAATGGTTGGCGAAACTTTCAATATAGGATAGTACGAAATAGAATCACTTTTGGTAGTAGATTTAATGATTCGGTTATTGTTGTCGAGTTGCTGAAAAAGATTGATAGCAATGCTAATAATTAGGACGAATTTTATACCTCCAAAAACTGCTCCGGCAACATGATTAAGTGGTCCAAGTCCAATGCCAGAAAGCACTTTCTGAAAAATAGTTGCTAATAAATTTGCTAAAATTAGCACGATGATAAAGGGAATAAAAAATGATAGCGGTTTCCAAATGTAAGTGGGAAAATCGTATATTTTGAGTAAAAATTTAGCGGTGAAGTCAGCATAATGAATGGCCACCCAAGAGCCCAAAATAATTCCTGCAAGAGAAACTAATTGACGCACAAGTCCATCGGTCAACCCTTTTACCATTCCGATGCCCACTAAAATTAAAATTATCCAGTCGATGAAGTTCATATTTTTTGTTTGTAGACAAAAATAGTGATTTTTGGAAAGGAAATTGCAGAAATGTGGAAATTATTGTCCAATTTATCAAAGACTTGTAAGATTTTTTGTCACGGAATTCGGGGTAAACAACAAAATACCTGACTATCTATCTGATAATCAGGTATTTTAAGTGGTACCACCAGGAATCGAACCGGGGACACAAGGATTTTCAGTCCTTTGCT
>JBAXGL010000006.1:0-26427 GCA_037139375.1 Bacteroidales bacterium
CCAAAAACAGATTTCAAAAAAGTTTATCAAAAGATTAGTTGTGTAGTCGATAATTAATGTCTATCTTTGCACCGTTTTTCGGCCTAAATGAGCAATATTTCCGCATAAGTAGTTGATTATTCGAAAATAATGTCTATTTTTGCCGTCCATTTTTGTATAAGCGAAACAAAGTATAAATATAACAAAAGTTTAAAGTTCTAAAGAAATGCCTACAATTCAGCAATTAGTTAGAAAAGGAAGAGTGAGCTTGATCGACAAAAGTAAAGCTCCTGCATTGGACTCATGTCCCCAAAGACGTGGTGTTTGCGTGCGGGTGTATACCACTACTCCAAAAAAACCTAACTCAGCCATGCGTAAAGTTGCACGTGTACGTTTGACAAACGGTAAAGAGGTGAACTCTTATATACCAGGAGAAGGACACAACTTGCAAGAGCACTCGATCGTTTTGGTTCGTGGTGGTCGTGTGAAAGACCTTCCAGGGGTACGTTACCACATCGTTCGCGGTACATTAGATACAGCAGGTGTAACGAAACGTACACAACGTCGTTCGAAATACGGTGCTAAGCGTCCGAAACCAGGTCAAGTAGCCGCTGCAGCTAAGGGTGCACCAGCTAAAAAGAAAAAATAAGATCTGAAAAATAGATTTAGAAAAATTAGTATTAAAGCTCGTTTGAGTTTTTGATAAGCTCACTAAAGGTTGAGTAAATGATCCCAGCGGGGTGATTTGAAGATAATTTGAAAGCAACCAAAAACAAGAACACAATTTTTTTGAAAAAATGAGAAAAGCAAAACCAAAGAAACGGATCGTTCTACCAGATCCCGTTTTCAATGATGTGAAAGTGACCAAATTTGTGAATCATCTGATGTTTGATGGCAAAAAGAGTACTTCTTACACCATTTTTTATTCTGCACTAGAAACAGTTAAGGCTAAATTGCCTAACGAAGCGCTAACTTCTCTAGAAATTTGGAAAAAAGCCCTTGAGAACATCACTCCTAATGTGGAGGTTAAATCTCGCCGTGTGGGTGGTTCTACATTCCAAGTTCCAACCGAAATTCGTCCCGATCGAAAAGAATCCATTTGTATGAAAAATATGATCCTCTATTCTCGCAAGAGAGGTGGAAAAACTATGGCCGATAAATTGGCTGCAGAGATCATCGATGCATTCAACAATCAGGGTGGATCTTACAAGCGTAAGGAAGATATGCACCGTATGGCTGAAGCTAACCGTGCCTTCGCACACTTCAGATTTTAATTAATTCAAATTTAAGGAAGAAAGATTTATAAGATGGCTGCATCAGATCAGAACTTAAAATATACAAGAAATATCGGTATTATGGCGCACATCGATGCCGGAAAGACTACGACCTCAGAGCGTATCCTTTTCTACACCGGTTTGTCGCACAAAATCGGAGAGGTACACGATGGTGCCGCTACGATGGACTGGATGGAGCAAGAGAAAGAGCGTGGTATCACGATTACTTCTGCTGCTACTACTACCAGTTGGAATTACAATGGTGATAAATATAAGTTCAATCTTATTGACACTCCAGGACACGTTGACTTTACCGTTGAGGTAGAGCGCTCGCTACGTGTATTAGATGGCGCTGTTGCTACTTTCTGTGCTGTGGGTGGCGTTGAGCCTCAATCAGAAACAGTGTGGCGTCAGGCTGACAAATACCACGTGCCACGTGTAGGATATGTAAACAAAATGGACCGTTCGGGTGCTAACTTCTTCGAAGTTGTGCGTCAGATGAAAGACATGTTGGGTGCAAATCCTTGTCCTATTCAAGTGCCAATCGGAAACGAAGAAACATTTAAAGGCGTTGTTGACTTGATCAAAATGAAGGCTATCCTTTGGCACGATGAGTCGATGGGAGCTGACTATTCTATGGAAGATGTTCCTGCTGATGTGTTGGCTGAAGCACAAGAGTGGAGAGACAAAATGCTCGAAACAATTGCTGAGTTCGACGATGTGTTGATGGAAAAATTCTTCGACGATCCTTCTACAATTACTGAAGACGAAATCCTTGTGGCATTGCGTAAAGGTACCATTTCGATGGCTATCACTCCAATGTTGTTAGGTTCTTCATTCAAAAATAAAGGTGTACAAACTTTGTTGGATGCCGTATGTGCATTCTTAGGTAGTCCACTTGACAACCTGCCAATCGAAGGACACGATCCACGTGATCCAGAGAAAATGTTGGTTCGTAAGCCATCTTCGGATGAGCCTATGGCTGCTTTAGCATTTAAGATTGCAACTGACCCATTCGTAGGTCGTCTTTGCTTCTTCCGGGTTTACTCTGGTCAAATCGATGCAGGTTCTTACGTTTACAATTCTCGTTCAGATAAGAAAGAGCGTATCTCTCGTTTGTTCCAAATGCACTCAAACAAACAAAATCCGAAAGATTTTATTGGTTGTGGTGACATCGGCGCAGGGGTAGGTTTCAAAGATATCCGCACAGGTGATACTTTGTGTGATGAGCAACATCCAATCGTATTGGAATCAATGGATTTCCCAGAACCAGTTATCGGAATCTCAGTTGAGCCTAAAACTCAAAAAGATTTGGATAAAATGGGTATAGGTTTGGGTAAATTGGCTGAAGAAGATCCAACCTTCCGTGTGACTACCAACCAAGAGACAGGTCAAACTGTAATCGAAGGTATGGGTGAGCTTCACCTCGAAATCATCGTTGACCGTCTGCGTCGCGAGTTCAAGGTAGAGTGTAACCAAGGTCGTCCGCAGGTTTCATACAAAGAGGCAATTACTAAAACTGTTGAACTTCGCGAGGTTTACAAAAAACAATCGGGTGGTCGTGGTAAGTTTGCTGATATCATTGTGAAAGTTGGTCCAGTAGATGACGGATTCGAAGGTTCACTTCAATTTGTCGACGAGGTAAAAGGTGGTCACATTCCAAAAGAATTTATCCCGTCTATCCAAAAAGGATTTGCAAATGCCATGAAAAATGGTGTTTTGGCAGGTTATGTTGTTGACCAATTGAAAGTAGTTGTGCTTGATGGTTCATTCCACGCGGTTGACTCGGATCAGTTGTCATTCGAAATCTGCGCGAACTTAGCATTTAAAGAAGCTTGTAAAAAAGCAACTCCTGTTCTTCTTGAACCAATGATGAAAGTAGAAGTAGTGACACCTGAAGAAAACATGGGTGACATTATCTCTGACTTAAACAAACGTCGTGGTCAGGTTGAAGGAATGGAATCAAGTCGTTCGGGTGCACGCATAGTGAAAGCCATCACGCCTCTTTCGGAGATGTTTGGTTATGTAACCACCTTGCGTACTATCTCTTCTGGTCGTGCCACTTCTACGATGTCTTTCTCACACTACGCAGAAGTATCGGCTTCAATCGCTAAACAAGTGTTGACCGAAGTAGGTGGCAAAGCTGAACTTTTATAAGTAAAAATAGAAACAAGAAAACGATATGAGCCAAAAAATCAGAATTAAATTAAAGTCTTACGATCACCAGTTGGTTGACAAATCGGCTGAGAAAATTGTTAAGACTGTGAAGGCTACAGGCGCCATTGTTAGCGGTCCAATCCCCCTTCCAACTCACAAAAGAATTTTCACCGTAAACCGCTCAACTTTCGTGAACAAGAAAGCAAGAGAGCAATTTCAGCTTTCTTCATTCAAAAGATTGATCGACATCTATAGCTCTACTGCTAAAACTGTTGACGCTCTAATGAAACTTGAGTTGCCAAGTGGTGTAGAAGTTGAAATCAAAGTTTGATATTTAAAAATTAAGTGAAATGCCAGGATTATTAGGAAAAAAAATCGGAATGACATCCGTTTTCAGTGCCGATGGTAAAAATGTACCATGCACTGTTATCGAAGTAGGTCCTTGTGTTGTTACCCAAGTGAAAACCGTTGAAGTTGACGGTTACGAAGCTGTACAAGTAGGATTTGTTGACAAAAAAGACAAACACACTACTAAGCCTTTGAAAGGCCACTTCGAAAAAGCTGGAGTAACTCCCAAGAGACACTTGGCCGAGTTCAAAGGTTACGAAACCGCTTACAAAGCAGGAGATGTTATCTCTGTAGATTACTTTGAAGCAGATACATTCGTAGATGTTATCGGTACATCAAAAGGAAAAGGTTTCCAAGGTGTTGTAAAACGCCATGGTTTCGGTGGAGTTGGTCAAGCAACTCACGGTCAGCACAACCGCTTAAGAGCTCCAGGTTCTGTAGGTGCTAGTTCATATCCATCTCGCGTATTCAAAGGGATGAGAATGGCTGGTCAAACAGGGGATGCTCGAGTGACTGTACAAAATCTTCAAGTGTTAAAGGTAATTCCAGAACACAATCTTTTATTGATAAAAGGTTCAGTTCCTGGATGTAAAGGTTCAATCGTATTAATTGAAAAGTAATGGAACTTAGCGTATATAACATCAAAGGAGAAGCTACCGGAAGAACTGTTGTTTTGAACGATACCGTTTTCGGAATCGAACCCAACGACCACGCAATCTATCTCGATGTGAAACAATTTTTGGCGAATTCTCGTCAAGGAACTCACAAATCGAAAGAAAGAAATGAAGTTGCCGGTTCTACTCGCAAGTTGAAAAAGCAAAAAGGCACCGGTGGTGCTCGTGCTGGTGATATCAAATCGCCAACCATCGTAGGTGGAGGTCGTGTATTCGGTCCAGTACCACGCGATTACAGTTTTAAACTGAACAAAAAAGTAAAATCATTGGCTCGTAAATCAGCATTAGCATACAAAGCCCTTGACAATGCAATCGTTGTTGTAGAAGATTTCGCTTTCGAAACTCCTAAAACAAAAGAGTTCATTGCAATGACACAAGGCTTACAAGTAGCTGATAAAAAGTTAATTTTGGTTTTACCAGAACAGAATAAAAACGTATATTTGTCGGCTCGAAATTTGGGCAAGACAAGTGTAGTTACTGTTCCAGAATTAAACACATATAAAGTGCTGGACGCTAAGTGTTTAGTTTTGACAGAAGGTTCACTTGCCATCATCAACAATTTTTAATGTAGAGGAGAAATAGAGAAATGGGAATTATTATTAAACCAATCGTCACAGAAAAAATGACAGCTCTCACCGAAAAACGTAATACTTACGGTTTTCGTGTTGCTCCTGATGCAAATAAAATTCAGATCAAAAAAGCAATTGAAGAGCTATACAGTGTAACAGTTTTGGATGTTAACACAGCCAATTTCACTGGAAAATTGAAAAGCCGTAACACCAAAGCAGGTGTTATCAAAGGTCGCACTGCTTCTTTCAAAAAAGCATTGGTGACATTGAAAGACGGTGAAGTTATTGATTTTTACAGCAATATTTAATAAACAATGGCAGTACGTAAATTTAAACCCGTAACACCGGGGCAGAGACACAAAATTATCGGTGCGTTCGATAACATTACTGCAACCGCACCGGAAAAGTCTCTCGTAGTTGGAAAAAGAAAATCTGGAGGTCGTAACAACCAAGGCAAGATGACGATGCGTTATATTGGTGGTGGTCACAGACAATTGTACAGATTAATCGATTTCAAAAGAGAGAAAGATGGTGTTCCAGCAGTTGTGAAATCGGTGGAGTATGATCCAAACCGATCAGCAAACATTGCACTACTTTACTACGTGGATGGAGACAAACGATACATCATCGCTCCAAACGGATTAGCAGTAGGACAAAGCATTATGTCAGGCGAAAAAGCAGCTCCAGAAATTGGAAACGCTTTGCCACTAAAAAACATCCCTATCGGTACGATTATTCACAACATTGAACTTCGTCCAGGACAAGGCGCTGCCTTCGTTCGTTCAGCAGGTGTTTTCGCTCAATTGACTTCGAGAGAAGGAGATTATGCAATTATCAAATTGCCTTCAGGAGAGACTCGCAAAATTCTTTCAACATGCAAAGCAACCATTGGTAGTGTAGGTAACTCAGACCACGGCCTCGAAAGCTCTGGTAAAGCAGGTCGCACAAGATGGCAAGGACGTCGTCCACGCAACCGAGGTGTTTCTATGAACCCTGTCGATCACCCAATGGGTGGTGGTGAAGGTCGCGCTTCAGGAGGTCACCCACGCTCACGCAAAGGTCTATACGCTAAAGGACTTAAGACACGTGCTCCTAAAAAGCAGTCGTCTAAGTATATTATTGAAAGAAGAAAAAAATAACTTGATAAATTAGTTAAACTATGAGTCGATCGCTTAAAAAAGGCCCATATATTTATGTGAAGCTTGAAAACAAAATCTTGGCAATGAATGAGTCAGGAAAAAAGACCGTGATTAAAACATGGGCTAGAGCTTCTATGATATCTCCGGATTTTGTAGGCCATACAGTAGCAGTACACAACGGTAACAAATTTATTCCTGTTTACGTCACCGAAAATATGGTGGGTCACAAGTTGGGCGAGTTTTCACCCACTCGTACTTTCCGTGGTCATGGTGGTAACAAGAAACGCTAGTCGTTTCAGGAATACTCTATTTGAAAAATAAAAAGATATAATAAAAATGGGTGCAAGAAAAAAGATTTCAGCCGATAAAAGGAAAGAAGCCCTGAAGACACAATACTTTGCTAAACTAGAAGGCGTTCCAACTTCTCCGCGTAAAATGCGCTTAGTGACCGATATGGTCAGAGGAATGGAGGTTTTTCGCGCTTTAGGTGTATTGAAATTCTCTTCGAAAGAGGCTTCTTCAAGAATTGAAAAATTGCTTCGTTCTGCAATTGCCAATTGGGAAACCAAGAACGAACGTAAAGCAGAAAGTGGAGAACTTTTTATAACAGAAGTTTTCGTAGATTCAGCAGCAATGATGAAGAGACTACGTCCTGCTCCGCAGGGTCGTGGATACAGAATCCGCAAACGTTCTAACCACGTTACTTTGTTTGTAGATACCGTGGAAAATAAAAACACTAATCAAATTTAAGTAAGATGGGACAAAAAGTTAATCCAATAAGCAACCGCTTAGGTATCATCCGTGGTTGGGACTCTAACTGGTATGGTGGTAAGAATTTTGGCGACACTCTTCTCGAGGATAGCAAAATCCGCAAATACCTCAATGCTCGTCTTGCAAAAGCAAGTGTATCGCGCATCGTTATCGAACGTACACTGAAATTGGTTACCATCACTGTCTGTACAGCTCGTCCGGGAATCATCATCGGAAAAGGCGGTCAAGAAGTTGACAAGCTGAAAGAAGAGTTGAAAAAAATCACAGACAAGGATGTTCAAATCAATATCTTCGAAGTGAAAAAACCTGAGTTAGATGCTGTTATCGTAGCTAACAACATCGCTCGCCAACTCGAGGGGAAAATCGCTTACCGTAGAGCTGTGAAAATGGCAATTGCGTCAACAATGAGAATGGGTGCCGAAGGTATCAAAGTTCAAATCTCAGGACGTTTGAACGGAGCTGAAATGGCGCGTTCAGAAATGTATAAAGAAGGAAGAACTCCTCTTCATACGCTTAGAGCAGATATTGACTACGCATTGGCAGAAGCTCTTACAAAAGTAGGTTTGTTGGGTATTAAAGTGTGGATTTGTCGTGGTGAGATCTACGGTAAAAAAGACTTAGCTCCAAACTTTACAGTTCAAAAAGACTCAGGACGTCATCAAGGTGGCGGTCAAGGTCACGGAGGTCAAAGACGCGAAGGTGGCAGAGATGGTCGCGACGGTCGCGATGGACGTGATAACGGTCGATTCAATAGAAAGAAATAGTAATTAACAACACTGAATTTTACAGACAATGTTACAACCGAAGAAAACAAAGTTCAGAAGACAACAGAAGGGCCGCATGAAAGGTGTAGCTCAACGAGGCAATCAGTTGGCATTCGGTTCATTTGGTATAAAAGCTTTAGAATCAAAATGGATCACTGGTCGTCAAATTGAAGCAGCTCGTATCGCGGTAACCCGTTACATGCAACGTCAAGGACAAATCTGGATTCGCATTTTTCCTGATAAGCCAATTACCAAAAAACCGGCAGAAGTACGTATGGGTAAAGGTAAAGGTTCACCCGAAGGATTCGTTGCTCCTGTTACACCAGGTCGCATTATGATTGAAGTAGAAGGAGTATCCTTCGTCATTGCTAAAGAAGCTTTGCGCCTTGCCGCTCAAAAACTTCCGGTAACAACTAAGTTCGTGGTAAGACGCGATTACGATGCTAACGAAAACGCATAAACGATTATGAAAGTAGCAGAAATTAAAGAATTAAGCACGAAGGAATTGATTGAGAAATTGGACGCTGAATCAGCTGCTTTGGATCAAATGACATTGAACCATTCCATCACTCCTTTAGACAACCCTACAAAGATCAAGCATCTGCGTAGAGACATCGCGCGAATGAATACCATCCTGCGTGAAAGAGAAATTACACAACAATAACTAATTGAGCCTGATGGAAACAAGAAATCTCAGAAAAGAACGTAGTGGCGTTGTTTTCAGCAATAAAATGGATAAAACCATTACTATCGCTGTAAAATGGAAAGAAAAACACCCAATCTACGGTAAATTCGTTAACAAAACGAAGAAATATCATGCTCACGACGAGAAAAACGAATGTAATATTGGTGATAAAGTCAAGATTATGGAAACTCGCCCGTTGAGTAAATTGAAAAGATGGAGATTAGTAGAAATAATCGAAAGAGCTAAGTAATATGTTACAACAAGAATCAAGACTTATAGTAGCTGATAACAGTGGTGCTAAACAAGCCCTTGTGATCAGAGTATTAGGCGGAACTAGAAAACGCTATGCTACAGTAGGCGATATTATCGTGGTAGCTATCAAAAGCACTATCCCATCGAGTGATGTGAAAAAAGGTGCGGTTTCTAAAGCCATTGTGGTGAGAACCAAAAAGGAAATCCGTCGTGCAGATGGATCGTATATTCGATTCGATGATAACGCTTGCGTGCTTTTAAAAGGCGACGGCGAAATCAGAGGAAGCCGTATCTTCGGTCCTGTAGCCAGAGAGATCCGTGCAACAAATATGAAAATTGTGTCACTCGCACCTGAAGTGCTTTAATCCAATATTATAATGGGTAAATTACATATCAAAAAAGGCGACACCGTTTACGTAAATGCCGGTAACGACAAAGGTAAAACCGGTCGTGTACTAGAAGTGCAAATCAGCAAAAGCCGTGCTATTGTTGAAGGCGTAAATATGGTATCCAAAAGTACCAAGCCAAATGCACAAAGTCCTCAAGGAGGAATTGTAAAAAAAGAAGCTGCCATCCACATTTCTAATTTGAATCCATTGGATCCAAAGTCAGGAAAACCAACTCGTATCAGCCGTAAGCTGAACGAAAAAGGAGCTTTAGTTCGTGTATCAAAAAAATCAGGAGAGGAGATTAAGTAATGAGCAATACTGCTAGTCTTAAAAACGATTATAAGGAAAGAGTTGCACCCGCTTTAATGAAAGAATTCGGGTACAAATCTGTAATGCAAGTTCCTGTATTAAAGAAAATCGTTATCAATCAAGGTCTCGGAATCGCTGTAGCCGATAAGAAAATTATCGAAACTGCTATTACCGAATTGACCAATATTACGGGACAAAAGGCTGTTGCAACCCTTTCTCGTAAAGATATTTCTAACTTTAAGTTGCGTAAAAAAATGCCTATCGGTGTAATGGTAACATTGCGTCGCGAGCAAATGTATGAATTCTTGGAACGTCTCGTTCGCGTAGCACTTCCACGTATTCGTGACTTTAAAGGGATTGAAGGAAAATTGGATGGACGTGGAAATTACACCCTCGGCATCACAGAACAAATCATTTTTCCTGAAATTAATATAGACAATATTAGTAAAATTCTGGGAATGAATATTACCTTTGTGACCTCTGCAAAAACAGATGAAGAGGGGTATGCACTTTTGAAAGAATTTGGCTTACCGTTTAAGAACGCTAAAAAAGATTAATTGATATGGCTAAAGAATCAATGAAAGCCCGTGAGGTGAAAAGAGCGAAGCTTGTCGCTAAGTATGCTGCTAAAAGAGAGCAACTTAAGAAAGACGGCAACTACGAAGCTCTTCAAGCTCTACCTAAAAATGCTTCACCAGTACGTTTGCACAACCGTTGCAAAATTACTGGTAGACCGAAAGGATATGTACGTCAGTTTGGCGTTTCTCGTATTCAATTTCGTGAAATGGCATCAGCAGGACTAATTCCGGGTGTACGTAAAGCAAGCTGGTAAGAAGATATTAGTGTGTTAAATATTGTCCGGGTTCTCCGGATCAATTTAATTATTTTTTATTATGACAGATCCAATAGCAGATTATTTGACCAGACTGAGAAACGCGATTAAAGCAAATCACCGCGTTGTCGAAATCCCTGCGTCAAATCTCAAAAAAGAAATCACAAAGATTCTTTTTGAAAAAGGCTACATTCTTAATTATAAGTTTGTAGAAGAAGGCCCTCAAGGGTCAATTAAAGTTGCGTTGAAGTATGATCCAATCAACAAAGTAAACGCAATCAAGAAGTTGAGTCGTATCTCTTCACCAGGTTTACGTCAGTACGTAGGTCACAACGATCTACCACGCGTATTAAACGGTTTGGGTATTGCCATTATCTCTACATCGAAAGGTGTAATGACTGATAAAGAAGCAAGAGAACTCCAAATTGGTGGTGAAGTAATGTGTTACATTTATTAAGAAGGGGAGGAAGAATAGAATGTCAAGAATTGGAAAATTGCCTATTGCCATCCCTGCCGGAGTTACTGTATCAGTTTCAGGAAACGCAGTAAATGTAAAAGGACCAAAAGGCTCATTAGCACAAGAAGTTACAGGTGGTATAGCTGTGGCAGTTGAAGAAGGTAATGTAGTGTTGTCACGCCCTACCGACGAAGCTCAACACCGCGCATTACATGGATTGTATCGTTCATTGATTAACAATATGGTAATTGGTGTTTCTACTGGTTATCGTAAAGAAATGGAATTAGTAGGAGTTGGTTACCGTGTCTCAAATAATGGACAAATTATTGAGTTTTCATTGGGTTACAGTCACAACATCTTCTTACAAGTTCCAGATCAAATCAAGATCGAAACAAAATCAGAGAGAAATAAAAACCCGTTATTGATTTTGGAATCTGTTGACAAGCAATTGCTAGGTCAAGTGTGTTCTAAAATCCGCTCGTTCCGTAAACCTGAGCCATACAAAGGAAAAGGTGTCAAGTTCGTTGGCGAAATACTTCGCAGAAAATCAGGTAAGTCTGCAGGTAAGGGTAAATAATTCAAGTAAAAAAGCTATACGATGTTAAAAAAGATAGAAAGAAGACTGAGAATTAAACGCAGTGTGCGATCAAAAATCAGCGGAACCGCTGCTACTCCTCGTTTGACCGTGTTTAGAAGTAATAGTCAAATATATGCACAAATCATTGATGATTTGGAAGGTAAAACGCTTGTTTCATCAAGTTCATTAGGTCTTGATAAAGTAGCGAAAAAAGAACAAGCAGCGCAAGTAGGTGCTTTGATAGCTAAAAAAGCCGTAGAAGCTGGTATCGCTTCTGTTGTATTCGACAGAAATGGATATTTATATCACGGAAGAATTAAAGAATTGGCAGAAGCTGCCCGTAATGCTGGACTTAAATTTTAATCGTCATGTCAGGAAATAGCAATAAAGTAAAAACAACTACTGATTTAGAGTTAAAAGATAGATTAGTTGCCATCAATCGTGTTACTAAAGTAACCAAAGGTGGACGTACATTTAGCTTTTCAGCCATTGTGGTTGTAGGAAACGAAGACGGAATCGTAGGTTGGGGTCTTGGTAAAGCGGGTGAAGTAACCAGTGCAATTGCAAAAGGTGTAGAAGCTGCCAAAAAGAATTTGATCAAAGTTCCAGTTTTGAAAGGTACAATCCCTCACGAACAATTTTCGAAATTTGGAGGTGCTGAAGTATTCTTGAAACCTGCTTCTCATGGTACTGGAGTGAAAGCTGGTGGTGCGATGCGTGCAGTGCTAGAGAGTGTTGGTGTGACCGACGTATTGGCAAAATCTAAAGGCTCGTCAAATCCACACAATTTAGTGAAAGCTACTATTGTTGCTTTGGGTGAACTTCGCGATGCTTATACTGTTGCTCAAAACAGAGCCATCACTTTAGAAAAAGTATTCAAAGGTTAATTTAAGGAGGCAAGAAAATGGCAACAATAAAAATCAAACAAGTAAAAAGCAGAATCAAATGCCCAGCAACGCAAAAAAGAACGTTGGATGGATTGGGTTTGACCAAACTTAACAAAGTAGTTGAACACGAAGCGACTCCTCAAATTTTGGGTATGGTCGCTAAGGTTAGCCACTTGGTTTCTGTAATTAAATAATTCAAGTAATAAAGTAAATTTATAAGAATATGAATTTAAGTAATTTGAAACCTGCTGTAGGTTCTACTAAAACTAGAAAAAGAATCGGTCGTGGTACTGGATCAGGATTAGGTGGAACATCGACAAGAGGTCACAAAGGAGCTAAATCTAGATCAGGTTACTCTAGAAAAATCGGATTTGAAGGTGGTCAGATGCCAATTCAAAGACGTTTGCCTAAATTTGGTTTTAAAAATATCAATCGCGTTGACTACAAGGCGGTAAATATTGAGACTTTGCAAATATTAGCTGAAGCTAATTCTTTGACCAAAGTAGGTATTGAGGATTTGATAGCAGCTGGCTTTATCTCATCAAATCAATTAGTTAAAATTCTTGGAAATGGAACTTTGACTTTGAAATTGGATGTTGAGGCAAATGCATTTTCTAAATCAGCTGAAGCGGCAATCGTTGCAGCTGGTGGTACCGTAGCTAAAATCTAAACACAATGAGCGCAGTTAACACCATAAAAAACATTTGGAAGATTGAAGACTTGAGAAGTCGTATTCTTACAACACTTCTTCTCGTAGCTGTTTATCGATTTGGGTCATTTGTTGTTCTTCCGGGTATCAACCCTGATGCACTTAATGCACTTCAATCACAAACAAAGAGTGGACTTCTCTCTCTCCTCGATATGTTTTCGGGAGGTGCATTTTCCCACGCATCAATTTTTGCGTTAGGTATTATGCCCTATATTTCTGCTTCTATTGTTATTCAGTTGCTTACTATTGCTGTGCCTAAATTTCAAAAGATGCAGCGTGAAGGTGAGAGCGGAAGACGTAAGATGAATCAATATACCCGTTATTTGACGGTTTTGATTCTCTTCTTTCAAGCTCCTTCCTACCTGATTAACTTAAATGTACAGTTGAAAAGCTCTGGAGCTTTGATGCCTACTGGTGTTTGGTTTGTGATTTCTTCAACCCTTATTTTGACTGCAGGTAGTATGTTTATCATGTGGTTGGGTGAAAGAATAACAGATAAGGGAATTGGAAATGGTATTTCATTCATTATTTTGGTTGGTATTATTGCGCGTTTACCACGTGCACTTACTCAAGAATTTATCTTACGTACTACTGAAAAAGCAGGTGGCTTGGTGATGTTTTTGGGTGAAATAGTGTTTTTGCTATTTGTTATTGCTGCTGCTATTTTACTTGTACAAGGAACACGAAAAGTGCCTGTGCAATATGCTAAGCGAATAGTTGGCAACAAACAATACGGCGGAGCTCGTCAGTATATACCGCTGAAAATTAATGCTTCTGGTGTAATGCCAATCATTTTTGCACAAGCAATCATGTTTATTCCGGTGACCATTGTGGGATATTCTCACATGCAATCTGTAGGTCCATTTGTTCAGTCGTTCTTGACTCATACTGGATGGGGATATAATATTACTTTTGCCATTTTGATTATTGCATTTACGTATTTCTATACTGCAATAACAATTCAACCAACTCAGATGGCTGAAGATATGAAGCGAAATAATGGATTTATTCCTGGCATTAAGCCTGGTAAAAAAACAGCTGAGTATTTGGATGAGATTATGTCGCGTATTACTTTACCAGGATCAATGTTTTTAGCTTTGATAGCTATTATGCCTGCGTTTGCAAGTATTTTTGGTGTAAGTCAAGAGTTTTCACAATTCTTTGGAGGAACATCATTATTGATTCTTGTGGGTGTTGTGTTAGATACATTGCAACAAATTGAAAGTCACCTCTTAATGCGTCACTACGATGGATTGTTGAAATCTGGTCGTATTAAAGGCAGAAGTGGTTCCGTTGCGGCTTATTAATCGGATGATATATATTAAGACAGACGAAGAAATTGAACTTATTCGTAAAAGTTCACTTTTGGTTGGAAAGACCTTAGCACAAGTTGCTGAATTAATTCGACCGGGAGTAACTACGATCGAGCTTGATAAACGTGCTGAAGAGTTCATTAGAGATCACGGAGCAACACCTGCTTTTTTGGGGTACAGCGGTTTCCCCAATACACTTTGTGCTTCGCCAAACAGTCAGATTGTTCACGGTATACCCAATAATGAACCGTTGAAAGATGGAGACATTATCTCTATTGACTGTGGTGTTTTGATGAATGGTTTTTTTGGTGATTCAGCTTATACTTTTTGTATAGGTGAAGTTTTGCCTGAGACCAAGAAACTGCTTGAGGTTACAAAAGAATCTCTTTATTTGGGAATTGAAAAAGCGGTACACGGGAATCGAGTAGGAGATATTGGATATGCCATTCAGGATTATTGCGAAAGTCATTCATATTCTGTCGTTAGAGAATTAGTTGGACATGGGGTTGGCAGAAAACTGCACGAAGCACCTGAAGTTCCTAATTACGGAAGAAAAGGTTCGGGTCCAATGCTTAAATCAGGAATGGTGATAGCAATTGAGCCAATGATAAATCAGGGTGTTCGCAATATGATATTTGAGAAAGATGGTTGGACAACCCGAACTAAGGATGGCAAAATGTCTGCACATTTCGAGCACACATTAGCTATTCGACAAGGGAATGCAGATATCCTTTCAACGTTTGAGTATATAGAAGAAGTATTAAGTCGTAAATCGTAAATTAGTCAGTATGTCTAAACAGTCAGCAATTGAGCAAGACGGTGTGATAACAGAAGCATTATCGAATGCAATGTTCAGAGTTGAGCTCGAAAATGGACACGAAATTACAGCTCACATCTCTGGTAAAATGAGAATGCACTACATTAAAATTTTACCTGGTGATAAAGTGAGAGTTGAAATGTCTCCTTATGATTTATCCAAAGGGAGAATAGCTTTTAGATACAAATAAAAAAACTATAAGATATGAAAGTAAGAGCATCATTGAAAAAACGCACTCCTGATTGCAAAATCGTAAGAAGAAACGGGCGTTTGTATGTAATCAACAAGAAAAACCCGAAGTATAAACAACGTCAGGGATAATTTATTAATTTTGCAAAAAAAATCAAGTGTATGGCTATAAGAATAGTTGGTGTTGACTTGCCGCAAAATAAAAGAGTAGAAATCGCATTGACCTACATCTTTGGAATCGGACGCAGCAGATCAAATACAATTTTAGAAAAATCAGGCGTCGACAAAGATACCAAAGTGAAGGATTTGACAGACGATCAAGCAGCAGCAATTCGTGAGATTATTGGTGCTGAGTTTAAAGTAGAAGGAGATTTACGCTCTGAAGTACAATTGAACATCAAGCGATTGATGGATATTGGATGTTACCGTGGTGTTCGTCACCGTATTGGACTTCCGCTCAGAGGACAAAGCACTAAAAACAATGCTCGTACTCGTAAGGGTAAAAAGAAAACAGTTGCAAACAAGAAAAAAGCTACTAAATAATAAGTAATATGGCAAAGAAAACAGTCGCTGCGAAGAAGAGAAATGTGAAAGTTGACGCTAATGGTCAGCTCCACGTTCACTCATCTTTCAACAACATCATTGTCTCGCTGGCAAATAGCGAAGGACAAGTAATTTCTTGGTCTTCTGCCGGTAAAATGGGTTTTAGAGGATCAAAAAAGAATACACCTTATGCTGCTCAAATGGCGGCACAGGATTGTGCAAAAATCGCATTCGACCTTGGCTTGAGAAAAGTAAAGGCTTATGTAAAGGGACCGGGTAATGGACGTGAGTCTGCCATCAGAACTATCCACGGAGCAGGAATCGAAGTATCGGAAATCATTGACGTTACTCCACTTCCACACAATGGTTGTCGTCCTCCTAAAAGAAGAAGAGTGTAAATAATCTGAATTTTTTGAGTCCTAATTTGTGAATAGATTACACTAACACCTCTCTGTAATCGCGGCTGCACTCTTTCGGATTCTTCTTTGAATAATAAATATTAAAAACAATGGCAAGATATACTGGACCTAAGTCAAGGATTGCTCGTAAATTTGGTGAAGCTATTTTCGGACCTGATAAAGTTCTCTCGAAGAAAAATTATCCTCCTGGACAGCATGGCAATTCTAGAAAAAGAAAAACATCTGAGTATGGTATTCAGCTTCGTGAAAAACAGAAAGCGAAATATACCTATGGTGTTCTTGAAAAACAATTCCGTAATTTATTTGAAAAAGCATCACGTACCAAAGGTATTAAGGGTGAAGTTTTACTTCAATTTCTTGAGGCACGTTTGGATAATGTTGTTTTCCGTTTGGGACTTGCGCCAACGCGCTCTGCTGCTCGTCAGTTAGTTTCTCACAGACATATTTGTGTAAACGGTAAAGTGGTGAACATTCCTTCTTTCGCAGTGAAAGCAGGTCAAGTAATTTCGGTACGCGAAAAGTCAAAATCATTGGAAGTTATCGTAGATGCACTTTCAGGTTTTAATCACAGCAAGTACCCTTGGATGGAGTGGGATAAATCTACAATGGCAGGAACTTTCCTTCACATGCCAGATAGAACAGATATCCCAGAAAATATCAAAGAGCAATTGATCGTAGAATTATATTCTAAATAATAAGTAAATTCATGGCGATATTAGCATTTCAAAAACCCGATAAAGTAATAATGCTAGAAGCAGACGCAACGTTCGGTAAATTCGAATTTCGTCCGTTGGAGCCCGGCTATGGTATTACCGTTGGTAATGCACTACGTCGAATACTCCTTTCTTCATTAGAAGGTTTTGCAGTAACATCTATCAAAATAGATGGTGTAGAACACGAATTTTCATCTATTCCTGGCGTTATCGAAGATGTGACAAACATTATCTTAAATGTCAAAAAGATTAGATTGAAACAAATTGTTGAAGAAATCGAGAACGAAAAGGTTGTAATCAATGTTTCGGGTACAGACGTATTCAAAGCAGGAGATATCAGTAAACATTTGACCGGTTTTGAGGTGTTGAACCCAGAATTGGTGATCTGTAATCTGAGTCCTTCTGTTAGCTTTTCAATTGAATTGACCATTAATAAAGGTCGTGGATATGTACCTGCTGAAGAGAATCGTAGTGCAAGCGAAGATGTATTTGTAATTCCGATTGACTCTATCTACACACCAATACGCAATGTCAAATACGTTGTTGAAAACTTTCGTGTGGAGCAGAAAACGGATTACGAGAAACTTGTTATTGAAATCCAAACAGATGGTTCTATTCATCCCAAAGAAGCTTTGAAAGAAGCTGCTAAGATTTTGATTTATCATTTTATGCTTTTCTCTGACGAGAAAATCACTATTGAAATGACTGATTCAGAAGGTGGTGAGGATTTTGACGAAGAAGTTTTACACATGCGCCAATTGCTGAAAACCAAATTGGTTGATATGGATCTTTCTGTACGTGCTTTGAATTGCTTAAAATCTGCTGATGTAGAAACTTTAGGTGAATTGGCACAATACAATAAAGCTGATTTGTTGAAATTCAGAAACTTTGGTAAAAAATCTTTGACCGAATTAGATGAGTTACTTGTGAACTTGAGTCTTTCGTTCGGTATGGATATCTCGAAATATAAATTAGACAAAGAGTAAAATAATGAGACACAATAAGAAATTTAATCATTTAAGCCGAACTCACTCTCACAGAGAGGCGATGTTGGCGAATATGGCGTCTTCTCTGATTAAACATAAACGTATTTTTACTACGGTTGCAAAAGCAAAAGCATTAAGAATCTATGTTGAACCTCTGATTACGAAATCAAAAGACGACACAACACATTCCAGACGTACTGTTTTTAGTTATTTAGGCGATAAATTTGCTGTAACAGAATTGTTTCAGTCTGTTGCTGCTAAAATTGCAGATCGTCCGGGTGGCTACACTCGTATCTTGAAAACAGGAACTCGTTTAGGTGACAATGCTTCGATGTGCTTCATCGAATTGGTAGACTACAACGAAAATATGTTGAAAGAAAAAGCAACCAAAAAAACCAGAACACGTCGTTCTTCAGCGAAGAAAGTTGAAGTTGCTGCTCCTGTAGAGGTTGCTGTGGAAACACCAGCAGTCGAAGCATCTGCGCCAGCTGCCGAAGAAACTGCTGAATAAATTTTTGGTTCAGATTTTAAAAAGAGATTGCATCTTTTGATGTAATCTCTTTTTTGCGTTTAATCTTTCAGAATTTTGTATCTATTGTGTAATTCTAAATAATAGACTATTTTTGCACTCGAAACTTTAAAAACCAACTTATGAGAATTAGAATACACCGTGAAGGATGGGATTTGTTAGTCTTATCATTATTGTTTCTGATTGTTTTAGATATTCTCCTTTTTGTTGAAACCCCCAAATCGGTGTTTTATCCTATTTTTTCTATTACCTCAGTCGTTTATTTGTTATTAGTAAATTTCTTTCGTTGTCCTAGACGTATTTATGTTGGTGAAACAGAGAATATGGTTATTTCACCTTGTGATGGTAAAGTGGTGGTGATTGAAGAAGTGTTCGAGCCAGAATATTTTAAAGACCAGAGACTACAAGTATCGATTTTTATGTCTCCATTGAATGTTCATGCTAATTGGTATCCCGTGAATGGGAAAGTGAAATATGTTACTCACCATGAAGGTCGTTTCCAAGGAGCTTATTTGCCAAAATCAAGTACAGAGAATGAGCGTTCGACCATTGTGATTGAAACTGAAAATGGAGCAATGATTTTAGTCCGTCAGGTTGCTGGGGCATTGGCACGAAGAATTGTAACATATTCTGATATAGATGATGAGTGTCGTATCAATGAGTTTCTTGGTTTTATTAAGTTTGGTTCACGCTTAGATCTTTATTTTCCGTTGGGAACTGATGTATTGGTTGAATTGGAACAAAATGTAACAGGAAACATTTCACAGATTGCTAAATTGAAATAATGGCAATTAAAAAACATATCCCTAATGCTATCACTTGCTTAAACCTTTTATCGGGTTGTGTGGCAGCAATTTTTGCTTTTCAAGGAGACTTAATTGTAGCTGCATGGTTGGTATATTTAGCATCATTGTTTGATTTCCTTGATGGATTTGCTGCTCGCGGATTGAAAGCTTACTCAGCTATCGGTAAAGAGCTTGATTCTTTAGCTGATATGGTTAGTTTTGGATTTGTTCCGGCTTTGGTTGTTTACCAACTTATTGAGCAGTCGCTATCAGTTGATTTTCCTTTCGCCAACTATCTTTCTTTTACAGCATTCTTTTTAGCTGTTTTTTCAGCATTAAGATTGGCTATTTTTAATTTAGATGATCGGCAAACGTCTTCTTTTATTGGCTTGCCAACTCCTGCCAATGGACTATTTTGGGTAAGCATTGCAGCATGGCTTCAATTCAAAGATCTTCTTAGTCTTTTACATCCAGGTGTATTATTAGTTTTGGTTCTATTTTTCTCTTATTTACTAGTTTCCAGCCTTCCTATGTATTCACTTAAAATAAAGAGTCTGTCTTTAAAAGCGAATTCTTTACCATTAATCTTGGTGATTTCTAGTATTTTGATGGTTATCGCCTTTGGATTTTTAGGAGTTAGCTTAGCAATAGCATTCTATATTGTCAGTTCGTTTGTGGTAAAAATTTATAATCGTTGAACTCTACCCAAGAGTTGCTTGTTTGATTATATGTTGTAAATTTCAATATTATGTCTTTCCTGCTATTTTTAGTTGTAATCGCATTGCTACTGGTTTTGTCGGTTATATCCTTTGGAATAAACCTTTTAAGGGGTATTTTAAGCATATTCTTTCCCTCACTTCGTAGAAATACAAACTCTTCTTTTGAAAATCGAAGTGAGAATAATTCTCAGAGCCATCGTGAGGAAAACTCAGCTAATTCTCGAAAAAAGATTTTTGATCAATCAGAAGGTGATTATACTGAATACGAAGAGGTGAAAAAATAATCTTACCGCCTCTTTTTAAAGAAGTCTTTTATGAGTGTACTACATTCGTTAGCTAAAATTCCAGTTGTGATCACGGTCTTTGGGTGAAAAATGCCAATTGTGTTTGTAGTATAGCCTTTCTTGGAGTCAGATGCTCCATAAACTATTCTCGAAAGTTGCGACCATCCTAATGCTCCTGCACACATACCGCAAGGCTCTAGAGTGACGTAAAGAGTGCAGTCTGTAAGATATTTGCCACCTAAAACATTTGCGGCCATAGTGATTGCCTGCATCTCTGCATGAGCCGTTACATCGTTTAGTGTTTCGGTAAGATTATGAGCTCGAGCGATAATTGTATCTTGACACACCACAACAGCACCAATTGGCACTTCGCCTTGCTGTTCTGCTTTTTTAGCTTCTGCAAGTGCTTGACTCATAAAGTATTCGTCAGAGAGTGCCATTTATTTCCGTATCTCATTTTCACTGAACAACATCGGATAATCTTCTTCTGTCTTTTTCCATAAATAAGACATCACTACTTCTCGTGTCCAACGTGATTGATTTCCAATTTTGTGTTTCTCCAAATATTGCCGCATCATATTGTACTCCTTTTCATTGAGAGAAAAGGTTACCTTTTGTTCGCGTTTTAGTGAAACTTTGACTGGCGGTTTAGGTGGTAATTTCTTTTTCATCGGTACGATAGTACATTATTTTACAAAGATACACATTAATTGAATTGACAGATAGTGCTATTTTGTAATATTTGGATAGCAAAAGGCTATTTTTTTATTCGTGAGCTTACGAAAATGTTTATTTAATTGTGTTTTTTAGCATATTTTTTTGTTAGAATATTTTACTATGAAAGATAAAAAAACTACCTTTGCATCAGTTTTTAGAACCCTTAAATAGTTTTATCACAATGATTAAAGTAGGTATTAACGGATTTGGCCGCATCGGACGTTTGGTGTTTCGTGCTGCTCAAGAAAGAAACGATGTTGAAATCGTTGCAGTAAATGACCCATTCTTGGACATCGATTACTTAGTGTATATGTTGCAATACGACACAGTACATGGTAAATTCCAAGGAACTGCTGAAAACAAAGGTGGCAAGTTGTTCGTAAACGGTAAAGAAGTTGCATTCTTTGCTGAAAAAGATCCCGCTAGCATTGGTTGGGGTGCAGCTGGTGCTGATTATGTTGTTGAGTCAACAGGTGTTTTCACTACAATCGACAAATGTAAAGCTCACCTTGCAGGTGGTGCTAAGAAAGTTGTTATCTCTGCTCCATCTAACGATGCGCCTATGTTTGTTTGCGGTGTAAACTTAAACGAATATAAAGCAGATATGGATGTTGTTTCAAATGCATCTTGTACTACAAACTGTTTGGCTCCTTTGGCTAAAGTAATCAACGATAACTTCGGTATCGTTGAAGGTTTGATGACAACCGTACATGCTGCTACAAACACTCAAAAAACTGTTGATGCTCCTTCAGCTAAAGATTGGAGAGGTGGACGCTCAATTTTGGGTAACATCATCCCTTCGTCTACAGGTGCTGCTAAAGCTGTAGGTAAAGTTATTCCTGCTTTGAACGGCAAATTGACTGGTATGGCTTTCCGCGTACCAACAGCTGACGTTTCTGTAGTAGACTTAACTGTACGTTTAGAAAAAGCTGCTTCTTATGATGAAATCAAAGCTGCTATCAAACTTGCGTCTGAAACTACCATGAAAGGTGTTCTTGGATATACTGAAGATTCAGTTGTTTCTTCTGACTTTATCCACGAAACTCGTACTTCTGTATTTGATGCAGGTGCAGGTATCGCGTTGAATGGTAACTTCGTAAAATTGGTGTCATGGTATGACAACGAGTGGGGTTATTCTAACAAAGTGTTGGACTTGATCGCACACATGGATTCTGTTAAATAAGAACACACACTATAAACTAAAAAGCGCCAAAGAGATTTGGCGCTTTTTTTATGTGAAAAATTTAGAGCTAAGGATTTAAGGGCGGGCAGTGACATGAAAACAGCCTTGTTTCACTTCATATTTTACAAAACATTTATTAGCTGCTCTCATATCTCTAAGAACCTCAGCCAACACAACTTTGAGTTTTGATTTGTCAATTTCAATATCAGTGGTGTCCACTCTATCGAATCGCCAATATGCTATATCGAAGGTAGTGCCATATTGATGCGCAGAATTGACGCTCGAATTGGTATTCTTTTTGTGGAGTTTTTCTACGTCTTCTTTGGAGCGAAGAATGCTCGTAATGAAGATTCTGTAGAGCGGCCCCCCTTTTCTGATTAATGAATCTTGAAATAGGATTCCAATCGAATCAAGTCTGGTAGCAGCTATATTTACCAAAAAAGGTAAAGAGCTACGAAGGCTATCGACTTTATAATATTTTCCAGATTTGATTTCAACTAATTTGCCAGCAAGATTCAAAGCCTGTTGACGCGATGATATGGGTGCTATGCCGATGGCAGTCGCTACGGTGAGTTGTTTATCGTTTCGATCGTTGAAGGTGAGGTAGTATTTGGGGAATGGCTTGAGCTCGAAATCGGCTGTTTTTCTTTTCTCTTTGTGGCAACTGCTAAGACATAGAGCAATAATAAATACGGTGATAATCTGTTTAGTTAATCTCATAAATTGAACTTCTGATAAAATTTCCCCGAAAGTAGGAAATGTTTCTGAAAGTATTGGTGTGGTTTGATTATATTTGTGAAATAATGTAGTAGACCAATAAATGAGTAAACGAGTATGCTAGTTTCAGAACTTTAAATTTTTAATGTAACCCTTTACTAAACTAATGATTGAAAAGATAATCTTGTTTGAACAAGTTGATTTAGCGGTGTTTTATGGCGTAAACAATTGTAATATTCAGTTGCTGAAAACGCTTTTTCCGAAACTTCGTTTAGCAGCTCGTGGTAGTGTGATGAAGGTGATTGGCGACGAACAGGATGCCGAAGCTTTTGAGCGGATCATTCGTCAGCTCGAGTCGTATTGTGTTGAGTTTAACGTACTCAACGAAGACGCCATTGTGAGCATTGTGAAAGGGAGTCAGCCGGTGGAGCTTCGGATGGATAATCTGATTATACATGGAGTGGGAGGTAAGTCGATATGTTCGCGAACGTTGAACCAAAAGAAGTTGGTCGAGGAGTTTGAGAAGAACGACATGGTGTTTGCTCTTGGACCTGCTGGCTCGGGTAAGACATATGTGGCGATTGCGTTGGCTGTGCGGGCATTGAAGAACAAAGAGGTGAAGAAAATAATTTTAAGCCGTCCGGCAGTAGAGGCGGGTGAGAAACTTGGTTTTTTACCCGGCGATATGAAGGAGAAAATCGATCCGTATTTGCAACCGCTTTATGATGCACTCCAGGATATGCTACCAGCGGTGAAGCTGAAGGAGTATCTGGAGACGAATGTAATACAGATTGCACCGTTGGCTTTTATGCGCGGTAGGACGCTGAGTGAGGCTGTAATTATTCTGGATGAAGCCCAAAATACAACTACACAACAGATAAAGATGTTCCTCACCCGATTGGGGATGGGAGCGAAGATGATTATCACTGGCGATATTACGCAGATAGATCTTCCACCAGCACAAAAATCAGGGATGATACAGGCTTTGCAGATTCTTCGGGGTGTGAAAGGGATTGGCAAGGTGGAGTTTGATAAGTCTGACATTGTGCGCCATAAACTAGTACAGCGCATTGTGGAGGCTTATGAGAAGGAAGATGAACGAAGGAAGGCTGAAAGGGCGCAGAAGGAGTAGAAACTTTAGCTTGACATTCCGCACAATTTGAGGGAGCTTTGCGCTTAACGGCGGAAAGGAAATTCACTATCAAAAGTCCTTACTGACTACAGTCAATCATTTCTCCCAGTTTGCAGGAGCTTACCGACTACAGTCAGACATTTCCCACAGCTCACGGGAGATTACCGATTATAGTCAGACATTTCCCACAGTTTGCAGGAACTTACCGATTATAGACAAACAGTTCCCCCAATTTGCGGGAGCTTACCGACTACAGTCAAACATTCCGCACAATTTGCGGGAGCTTACCGACTATTTTCTTTTTGCAATTTATTCTATAAACACATATTTTGCAGAAAGGGCTTTAACTAATTTAGCTAAAGCCCTTTTTAATATGACTATTTTCTTTTATATATATATTGGGTTTATTCAACCGTATTATTTAAACTTCGTCAACAATTCCTTCACGCCATCGCGGTGAATGGTGAATCCCATCATTTTAAGTTTTACATAATCTTCGGAGAAGAAGTAGTAACCAAATTCAGGTGACGCTTTGTCGTTGTTGCGCGAGCCGGAGCTGGAGTCTTTGATCAGGAACCAATCTTTGCCGTCGCCGTTGTAGTTTTCGGCATAACCTACGAGGTGCATGCCGTGGTCGTCAGTAGTAGTTTTGTTGGAGAAGCGGAATTGTCGTGCATCTTCGTTGATGAATGCCGACGGAATGTCGAAGTCCGGTATCATGGCACACTGAGTTTCTTTAGAAAATCCGGCTTCTGATACATCACCACCGATGCTGAGGGTGTAGCCGTTGCGAATGGCCTGTTTGAGGGCTTTTATAAAGTCGTCGAGTGGCACGTTGTAGTAGTCGGCATTGTGCCACCAATTGTCAGGCACTTCGTATTCGACCTGTTGCCAGTAAGGCTTTTGTTTGAGCGAAAGAATTTCGACGTAAGCTTTTGGGTCGAATTTGAGACAATCCTTCATGTAAGTTTGTGGAGTGTATTCTTTGCCATCAACCGTGAATTTGGTCGGAGGTTCGCCCATGTAATGTTTTAGAATATCGCGAATAGTGGCGATGACAGTGGTTTCGTTCCACGCATTATTGGATTTTACCGATTGGAGATAACTATTCATCTCTTCATACATCTTGGCGTGAGTGTGGTATTTACGACAGCAAATCAGACCAGTATAGGCAGATTCGGGAATGATGCCGTAGGTCGATGCCAAGCGAGCAAGCGCATTGCCTTCGCTACCTTCGTCGAATAGTGAGTTGCCACGTTCTTGCACAAATCGGCGAGCTTTCTCAACGTATTCCCAATAAGCGTTGTAGATTTCCGATAGTTTGACTTTTTTGCCTTGCAGTCGATAAACTTCTGATTCGTAAAACGAAAGTGTGGAGAAATCCCAGCAAGTGCCGGCGTTACCCTGAGAAATGACGGGGTTTGCCCATTGACGTTTGTAGAGACTGACTTTGTTGGGTAGCTTGAGACCAGTTTGATCCATTACGAATCGTGTTTCAGGCGCTTTTTTTGCCAACGAATCGTTGACGTGGCTCACGTCTTTGAGGATAGTCTCGTTGTAAAATCCTTTGCCCTCAGGCACTTCTATCATTTTGCCCTTGTGGCTGTTTTGCGCAAATGCGCTCGCACCCCAGATTGCTAGGGTCGAAAGTAATACTATTCTCTTCATATCTTCTTGTTTAAACTTGGTTCCAAAAGTAAAAATATTTCGTTAAAGAACACTTGTATAATTGTTTTTTAACCGTTTTTTGCCGAATATCTGCTACATTTGGCATTTTAAACATTGAAATGATGAAACTAAAATATGCAATCATTGGCACCGGTGCACTCGGCGGATTTTATGGGGGAATGTTGGCAAAAGCTGGTCATTCGGTCGATTTTCTAGTTAATAACGATTATCATTTTGTGAAAGAGCACGGTCTGAAAGTGGATTCTGTGTTGGGCGATTTCCATTTGAAAACAGTTTCTGCTTATGCGAAAGCGACCGATATGTCGCCGGTAGATGTAGTGTTTGTTTGCCTCAAAACCACACAGAATCATCTGTTGAAGGAGTTGTTGCCACCCGTTCTTGGTAAAGAGACAGTCGTGGTATTGTTGCAAAACGGTTTAGGTGTAGAGGAAGATTTGGCGAAAGATTTCCCTGAACTGAATATTGCTGGAGGATTGGCATTTATCTGCTCGAATAAAGTAGGACCGGGGCACATTGCACACCTCGATTTTGGTAAAATCATTATTGGAATTCACCAAGGCGAAAAGTCGAACGTAGCGAAACAGGCGTGTGATGATTTCAATCAGGCAGGAGTAGAGGCTGAATTTTCTGACAATCTATTGCTAGCACGATGGCAAAAATTGGTGTGGAATATTCCTTTCAATGGTACAACTGTGGTGCTGAACACGACTACCGACAGATTAGTCCGCAGTGAAGCCACCAAATCGCTGATTTATGAGTTGATGGAAGAAGTAGTGAAAGGAGCGAATGCTTGTGGCG
The DNA here is from genome assembly GCA_037139375.1 of Bacteroidales bacterium. Taxonomy (GTDB): domain Bacteria; phylum Bacteroidota; class Bacteroidia; order Bacteroidales; family UBA7332; genus CAXXIC01. The sequence continues at coordinate 26,306 of JBAXGL010000006.1, forward strand.
CTCCGCTTCAGGAAGATGTGGCACGCAAAATGATTGCTATGACCGAGAACATGACGCCTTATGCACCGAGTATGAAGATTGATTTTGACCATCATCGCGAATTGGAGATCGAATACATCTAC
>JBAXGL010000007.1:0-26058 GCA_037139375.1 Bacteroidales bacterium
TGATATTGCGAATGAATTAGAGCAAAAATTGGGAAAAGGAGGAGCTATTTCTCCTGAAGAGTTAGATACTATTCAAAAAGAATGGGGGGTCGTGTTATCTCTTTTGCAAGCATAATTTATCAATAATCTAAATAATTTTCTTTTAGATTAGATTTTCATTGATAAAACCTACAATACTTGGTAGTTAGTGACAATTATAGTTAAATAATTGCATTTTTCTCTGACTTATGTTGTTTTTGAGAAAATGAATGATAGTTTTGTACAAATTAGTATGGAATTATTATAAATAATCTGTTTTACCCCCCTGAAAAAAATCAAAATGAAAGATTACATTAAAACCATTTGTGTTGTTTGTATTACTATCGTTACGACAGCATTCAATGTCGGTGCACAAACTACTGCACCGGCCAAATTTGAGGCAATGAAAAATCCAAATGCAGGTTCTGCAGTAGCAGCCGCAGCAGGTAAGAAATTGTATGTGAAGTATTGTGCTGTTTGTCACGGCGACAAAGGCAAGGGTAATGGTATAGCTGCAGCAGGGTTGCCTAAACCACCAGCAGATCACACTTCCGCTTCTTTTCAGAAAACGTCGGATGGTGCCATCTTTTGGATAACATCTGAGGGAAAAGGCAAAACTATGCCTCCGTTTAAAGCATCGTTGAAAGAAGCTGAAATCTGGAATCTTGTCAGTTTTATGCGGACGTTGGCAAAATCGTCGAAGTAAATTCATTGACCATCATATGGAATGAATCTTAAATGAAAACACAAATCAAAAGTTGATAAATTCATTTCCACAAATCAAAGAAAAGCTTATCAGTTAACATTAAATCAATTTTAATTATGAAGAAAAGTCTTTTGTTTTTTGCGATCTTGCTATTGAGTAATATGGCATTCGCACAGTCTTCAGTACCAGAGAAACCAGATGCTGACAATAAGTTTGTTTTGGCTGGAAATGCCCAAATACTTTACTCCAGCAGCAAAGATGCAAAAGGTTTTGGCGATTTGGGATTCAAACCAATCTTTTTGGTAAGTCTTTCTGATCAGTTGTTCTTCGAAGGTGAAATGGAATTCGGCACTAGCGAAACAGGAGTAGAAACAGTATTGGAATATGCTAATATGTGTTATCTGTTGAACGATTATGTAACCCTTCATGCCGGTCGTTTTTTACCAAAATTTGGAGCATACAGAGGGCGATTTGGTGAGGCTTTCTTAAATCATTTTGCTTCCGATGCTGTAGGATTTGGGGATGGTGGCATTGGTGCAATGAATGAAATGGGTGTTGGTGCGCAAGGTGGTTTTAATATTGGAGCTACAAAATTAAATTATGACTTCTACCTGAGCAATGGGACACAATTCAATTCCACTGGTGAGAATATTGGTAATATGGAATACGAAGCTTACGTGCCTAACAACAAGAAACAAGCTATTGGTGGCAGAGTTGGAATCCTTCCTTTAAGCAACTCTTCGCTCGAAATTGGGTATTCATTCCAACAGAAATCTAAAACAACTGCAGATGCCGATATCCCCAACGCAAAGGTTTTCATGCAAGCCGTTGATGTAAACTACATTCAACCCGTGTCTGAGCTGTCAAGTACAATTCGCTTGCAGGGTGAATACAAAACACAAGATATTTCGGATGCTGGAACTACTCTATTAGTCGCGAATGACCCAACTTCTGCAGTCTCTTTAGACACAAAAAAATCAGCGTATTATGTCAGTGCCACTATCCGTCCTTCTTTGGTTCAAAACAAAATCTTACGCAATATTGATTTTGCACTACGTTTTTCGGGTTATAATTTACCAAGTGGGGTAATGTGGGATGGCACAGCAAATAATGCCGTTGCAATGGAAAGTGTAAAACTACGTCAAACTGAATATTCTGTTAACTATTGGCTAAAGTATAATACAGTTGTGAAATTTACTTATGTAACTCGAAACGCTTCTGATTATAATCCAACCTTCATGTGTCAATTTGTGATGGGATTCTAATTAGTGAAGAGATTAGTTGTAAAGATTATAAATATTCTACAAAAAAATATACCGATGAAAAAGAAAGATATAGGAGTAGTTGCACTAAGTATAACGATAGTTGCACTTTTTGCTTTCATAATGCAGGGTTGTGTCTCTCAACAAGTTACTGATAAATCAGGCGTTCAACTTTGGGGTGAAAATTGCACACGATGTCACGATGCACCAAGCCCAGGCACCTATACACGTTCGCAATGGGATGTGATTGGCAAACATATGCGTGTCAGAGCCAATCTTACACAGGCAGAAACTCAAAAAATTGTCGATTATCTGAAAGAGAGTAATTGATTTGAGAAATTCGAGTAATTATATATTCTTAAAAAGCCCTTGCACAAAGTTGCAGGGGCTTTTTAATGCTTAATATTTTGCCAAAAATCATTAAACAATGCGTTATAGAATAATCCTTTTCAAATTATATAAGTCAAACAAACTAATTTTGAACGATTTTATAGATTAATTACTCTAAAGACGAATGAAAATTTCAATTAATTCTGCAGCAATCTTCGTTGCATTGCTGTTATTTCCTCTCTCTCTCTTTGCTGGTAGTATCTCAGGTAAGGTGATTGATAACAAAACTAAACAAGTAGTCGATTTTGCAAATGTAACTCTCTTCAAATCGGGAAGTACTGTGCCTTTAAAAGGTCTTTCTACAGGAAAAGACGGCTTGTTTGATTTACAAGGGTTAAGTGTTGGTAAATATTTGCTTAAAATCTCCTTTATGGGGTACTCGCCAATTGAATTACCAATAGCATTAGATACACAGCACGCAGATATTAAGCTCGGTTCTATCGTTATGGAACCCGACTCCAAAAGGCTAAACGAGGTAAAAGTTCGAGGGCAGCAAACACAAATGCGATTCGAAATCGACCGCAAAGTGTTCAATGTAGATCAAAACATTGCTGCAGCAGGTGCTTCAGCATCAGAAATTCTTAAAAATATTCCTTCAGTAGAAGTAGACGTGCAAGGCAATGTTTCGTTGCGCAACAATTCGAATGTGATTATCTGGATCAATGGTCGACCTTCAGGGTTGAACGAAGACAACCGAGCGCAAGTGCTTGAGCAAATGCCTGCCGAAACCATTGAACAAGTTGAGATAATTACCAATCCTTCTTCAAAATACAGTCCCGATGGATCTGCAGGAATCATCAATATTGTTCTGAAGAAAGACCGCAAAGCCGGTTATTACGGCAGTGTATCTGCTGGATCGGATACATTCAATGGAATGAATGGCTCAGTGAATATAAATTACAACAGTCGAAAGTGGGATTTCTATGCCAATGTTGGATACCGGAGCAATAAGGTAAAAATGACTGGAAACACAGACAGAGATTCCTGGAATACAGACCAAACACAACGTTATAATCTAGTTAGCAACACGATCACCGACAACCTAATGGGCGGCTATTTCTCAAGACTAGGTGGAGTATACCACATTACCGAAAATGATTTGCTTGGCGCAAACCTGATGCTCAATCGTTTCAAACGAAATTCCGATGGTGAAGTAGATTATAGTTATAGATATAGTGATTTACTAAACAGCAATCTCAACTCTGACTCTCAACGAAATGCCAATAATGATGGTAATTTCAACATGGAAAGCATTTCGATGGATTATACCCACAGTTTTGCAAAGAAAGGACATGAGTTAAAAGCTTCAGTGGAATATAATTTAATGGATATGGGCAACGATAATGATGTTTCTCAGTTTGCAAGAAAAAATAATATCCTTTCTGCGGATTCGGTGAATCGTATCAATATGAATAGCAATAGAAAAGAGTGGGAGGTTCAGATTGATTATACTTATCCAATAGACAAAGACTCCAAAATAGAAGCAGGATTTAAGGGCGAGTACAACAACAGAGAGAGCGACACAAAATCATTGAAAGGATTAACCTTTGATTTATTGACTGCGTATATTCCTTTACAGAACGAATTCAATAGTACAGACAATCGTAACTCATTGTATGTCAACTATTCAGGCAAAATAAAGAATTTAAGTTATCAAGGTGGATTGCGTGGCGAATACAATATCACAAAAAACACATCTCACACCTATAGCCCAGACAGCATTTCACCTTTCAATAACATATACCCAGGTCTTTATCCTTCACTTTTTCTGAACTACAGCCTACCTAATAACAACGAAATCCAACTTAATTACACGCGCCGAATCAACCGACCACATGGTCGTTCGATGAATCCTTACCGCGATATTTCTGATGCTACAAACATCTCCTATGGTAATCCTTCTTTGACACCCGAATACTCTAACTCCTTAGAGCTAAATCACATCAAAACATGGGACAGTCATACCCTTTCTAGTTCGGTATATTATCGCACCACATCTGATGTTATTCAGCCAATTAGCTATATAGAAAACAAAGTGAAATACTCCACAAGTATGAACATCACGAATTCAAAGGCAGCAGGATTTGAGTTTATTTTGAAAGATCGGTTTCTGAAGTCTGTCGATCTGACCAATACCCTTAATATTTACTATTCTAAATACGATCCATTCACCTATAATCTAACAAACTACGCCGGAACAGAAAGCTTCGCGTGGACTGCCCGCTCTATTCTCAATGTAGGGTTGCCACAAGGTTGGATGGTACAACTTACAGGTGGGTATCAATCGAAAAAAACACTTGCTCAAGGCGAAGTTTTGCCCGACTGGGGTGTGGATGGAGGAATCCGAAAAATGTTTTTCCAACGAAAGTTGAGTCTTAATATGATGGTGAGAGATTTATTCAACTCGCGTCAAAGTCGGATAAATTCGTTTGGGTATAATTTCTCTGACTACACACAAAGCAGAATGGGAGGGCGCATGTTTGGACTTTCTCTTACTTACAATTTTGGTAACTCTAACTTGCAAAAGAAAAAACCTGATGCAAAGCGCAATAATCAAAACGGCGATTCGGATATGATGAACGGTGGCGAGTTTTAAATCTAATTGACCCATCTGTACTTTTTATAGAGAAAATGGCAGATGGGTTTTTTATGTTCAAAAAATTTGCTCAATTACACAAAACGAATATCTTTGTGCAATAAAATTAACATTTATGGCAATAATAGTTCGACCAATTTCAAGTAAAAAGGAGATGAATCAATTCGTCAAATTCAGAATTGATCTGTATAAAGAGTCTCCGTATGCTATTCCACCTCTCTACATGGATGATTTAGCGACTCTCGATCCAAAAAAGAATCCAGCATTTGAGTTTTGCGAAGCACAGTGTTTCTTGGCATTCGAAGATGATAAAATCGTAGGTCGCATTTGTGCGATGATTAATCACCGAGCCAACGAAGTGTGGAAAACTCAAAGCGGACGGTTTGGATTTCTAGATTTCATAGACAATGAAGAAGTGTCAAAAGCTCTTTTTGCTGCTGCAGAGGCTTGGGTGAAAGCCAAAGGAATGCACCACATACATGGACCATTGGGGTTTACCGATATGGATCAGGAGGGAATGCTCATTGAAGGTTACGACCAAATTGGAACAATGGCTACCATCTACAACTATCCTTATTACGTTACTCACATCGAAAAATTAGGATATAAACAAGACGCTGATTGGGTAGAATATAAGATTATGATACCCGATGCAATACCCGAAAAACACAGGCGTATTTCAGAGATTGTAATGAAAAAATACAACCTCAGAATACTTAAATACACCAGTACTTCGAAACTCATCAAAGATGGATACGGGCAGAAATTGTTTGATTTAGTCAATAGCTCTTACAGCCATTTGTATGGGTTCACGCCGCTAACACAGAAACAGATCGAATACTACATCAAGATGTACATTTCGATGTTAAAATTAGATTTTCTCACCTTAGTTGTAGACGAAAGCAACGAATTGATAGGTATGGGCGTTGCAATGCCTTCTCTCTCAAAAGCGCTCCAAAAAGCCCAAGGGAAGCTCTTTCCTTTCGGATTTATTCACATCTTGAAGGCTTTGAAGATGAAAAATCCTGTAATAGACCTGCTGCTGATTGCTGTTCGCAAAGATTATCAAAGCAAAGGAGTAAATGCCTTGATGTTTTACGATTTCATTCCTTACCTCAATAAGGGTGGCGTGAAATATGCCGAAAGCAATCCAGAACTACTCGAAAACGAAAAAGTACAGTCGCAGTGGGAGTATTTCGAAAATGTGAATCACAAGCGTAGAAGGGCATATATTAAAGCCGTATAACATACTTTTTATAGAAGAGGCTGTTTCAATTCATTTTTGAAGCAGCCTCTTTGTTTTATTTATCTGATAAATTTCTTTGTTGCTGTTGTGTTCTGCCCCGAAAGTTGAACAAGGAATATCCCTCTTGCCAGATTCGATGCGTCAATGGAGATGTTATTGATTCCTTCATAAAGGTTTATTTTCTGATTTCGAACACATCGTCCATCCGTATTGTATATTTTTAAGGTGTAAATGCCACTGGTTGTTCCTGAATATGAGATATTCAGCACATTTTGACGTGTGTTTGAAAAGATGTTTAGTCCGTTATCGTTTATTTTAACTTCTTGTATAGCGTTAATACTATTCGTTGGATTAGCAATAAAACAATGTGGATGTGCATCAAAATTACTAGTATAATTGCCACCTGCAGCAAGCAATTTGCCATTTGGTAAAATGCACCCACCACCTGAAGCCGCAAAATAGCTGAAGTTTTCAAATGCTGTTGGTTCAATAATTTCCTTTGTCTTAATATCATAAGAATAAAGTGCCATTCCAAAATTTCCATTGGAATTTTTATTCACATTATTCCCCCAGAAATAGATTTTTTTCAATTTCTTATCCATAAAAAAGTTCGAACTTAAGGCAAAATTGATTGAGTCGTTTGCATTTACATTATAAGTTAGAAGTCTGGTATTGGTGATAATCGGTCTTATAAGTATAGAATCAGGGTCGATCGAGAAAACCATATATTGTGTGCCTTGATTTCCATTATCTTTATACGCAGACATATAGAATTTACCATCTAACGTGTGGTCTTCGGGCATAAATGTTCCGCTTGGAGCATAGGTATTGTAAATCCATCCCGATTCGTTTTCAAACAATGTGTTGCGAAACGCAGAGAATGAATTCGAAGCATAATCATACAGTTCTATTGATTCGATATTTCCACCATAAGGAGTAAATCCGCCCATAATAATAGCCCCATTGTTGCTACGAGGGATGACATAAGAGCAAGATCTTTGTGTAACCACAGGATTTGTTAAGCTAAATTCATTAGTTTGTGGATTGTAGACTTCTGCCAGACTTGCATCGTTATACCAATTGCCAACAAACAAAGCCTTGCCATTTGCCAAAAGAGCTCCTCTGAATAGTGTGCGTGCGATATTCATATTGGCTTTGGATGTAAATGTATTCGTGGTTGCATCGAATAGTTCCGTTGAAACCAACTGTCCAACGCCTAGATTGCTTGACATACCTCCTGCCAACATAATACGATTATCATCAAGTCGCACAATTGCACTGCAATCACGAAAATCTGTCATTGTCTTCACTGCCCATGCAGCTTGTCCTTCTTTCCAACGTTCAGCAGTATTTGATATAATAAAACCTGGCGTGTGACCTCCAAAAACAATAAATGAACTGTCAGGCAGCAATGCACCTTTCACATCGAGGCGTCCGATACTTAAATCGGGAACCATTTCTTTCACAAATCCGCTGTTTTGTGCAAAAACGCTTACACAAAGCAATAAAAACAAAGCAAGTAGGTTTTTTTTCATGACAAAAATAGTTTAAATAATAGGTGAATAATTGAGTGTTTAAGAAGAAGTAGTAGAATTGCGATCATTATTTAGAATACATATCAAAATTAGTCACAAAACAATAAAAATATATAAATAATCAGCACTATTTTAGTAGTGTCTGATAATTTAGAGCGATTACAAATAGAGAATTTATGATTTGCTTCTAAACACATCATTTAATGCGGCTTTTCAAATATTTATATTCGTTTAACAGATATTTTTTTATGCTCTTTTTTTCTTAACTTCGTGAAATGATTTTTCTTATCTTTGCGTTTACAAAAGTGCAAATACGATTATGGACGAACTTCTGAATAAACCACAGACTGAATACGTTGACGACGATATAAAAACGCTAGATTGGCAAGAGCACATCCGTCGTCGCCCTGGTATGTACATCGGTAAACTAGGCGATGGCACCTATTCCGACGACGGAATCTATGTGTTGCTCAAAGAGGTGCTCGACAACTCGGTGGATGAATTTATGATGGGAAATGGTCGCAATATTGAAGTGCTCATAGCCGATGGAATTGTGAAAGTACGCGACTATGGTCGTGGAGTACCGCTCGGCAAAGTACTCGATGTATCGTCGAAAATGAACACCGGTGCCAAATACGACTCCAAAGCCTTCAAGAAATCAGTAGGTCTGAACGGCGTCGGGATCAAGGCTGTGAATGCTTTGTCGAGCCGTTTTTACATTTGCAGTCACCGTGAAGGCGAGAAAAAAGGAGTGAGCTTCAATGCAGGACGCCTGCTCGAAGAGCAAAAACTGACCTCTAGCTCAGAAGGAAATGGTACCTACATTGAGTTTGAGCCTGATAATACGATTTTCAAAGATTTCAAATATAAAGACGAATTTGTGGAGAGCTTGTTGAAAAACTACACTTTCCTCAATGCCGGTCTGACGATTAACTTCAACGGCAAAAAGTTTCTTTCGAAGAACGGATTGCTCGATTTGTTGAACGAAAACATGACTTCCGAGCCACTCTATTCGATCATTCACCTGAAGGGAGAAGATATTGAAGTCGTGATTACCCACGCCAACCAAAACGGCGAAGAGTACTACTCGTTCGTGAACGGACAGCACACTACGCAGGGTGGAACGCACCTGACGGCTTTCAAAGAGGCGGTTTCGCGCACCATCAAAGAGTATTATGCTAAACCATTTGAATATGGCGATATCCGAAATGGATTGGTGGCTGCGATTGCCATCAAAGTAGAAGAGCCGGTGTTTGAATCACAAACCAAAACGAAACTTGGGTCAAAAGACATTGGTCCAGACGGTCCGTCTGTAAGCAAATTTATTGGCGATTTCCTCAAAAAAGAACTCGACAACTACCTGCACAAACACAGCGAAACATCGGATGTGTTGTTGCGCAAAATCACCGATTCGGAGAAAGAGCGCAAAGCGATGGCGGGTATTACCAAAATTGCTCGCGAACGTGCCAAGAAAGCCAATCTACACAATAAAAAACTGCGTGATTGCCGCATTCACTACAGCGACCCGAAAGGCGCACGCCTCGACGACACAAGCATCTTCATCACCGAGGGTGATTCGGCGAGTGGATCGATTACCAAAAGCCGCGATGTGGAGATTCAGGCCGTGTTTAGCTTGAAGGGTAAACCGCTAAACACATTTGGCTTGACGAAGAAGATTGTGTACGAAAACGAAGAGTTTAACCTCTTGCAATCGGCACTCAATATAGAAGAGGGACTAGAAAGTTTGCGTTACAACAAGGTCATCATCGCTACCGATGCCGACGTGGATGGAATGCACATTCGACTGCTGCTGATTACGTTCTTCCTCAATTTCTTCCCCGATTTGATTAAGAAAGGGCACGTTTTCATCCTGCAAACACCGCTTTTCCGTGTTCGAAACAAGAAAGAGACTTTCTACTGCTATTCGGAAGAAGAACGACTTTCCGCAATGGAAAAAGTCGGTGCAAATCCAGAAATTACCCGATTTAAAGGATTGGGCGAGATTTCACCCGACGAGTTCAAGCACTTTATCGGAGCAGATATTCGTCTCGATCAGGTTTCGCTCAAAAAAGAGGATTTAGTGAAGGAACTGCTCGAATTCTACATGGGTAAAAACACGATGGAACGTCAGACTTTCATCATCGAAAACTTGGTGGTAGAAGAGGATGTCGCTTCATAAACAGAGAAAATAACAATGAAAAAAACCGCAATTTTCCCCGGATCGTTCGACCCTTTCACCAAAGGCCACGAGGCGTTGGTGCGCCGCGGATTGCTTTTTCTGGACGAGATTATAGTGGCAATTGGCACGAACGATAGCAAGAAGATGATGCTTTCACTCGAAGACCGTATCAAAGCCATTGAAGGGGTTTTTTCCACAGAACCTCGTGTGAAAGTGATGACTTACAGTGGTTTGACAGTAGATTTTGCAACCGCACAAGATTCCAAAATCATCCTGCGCGGCATTCGCACCACCACTGATCTCGAATTTGAAAAGCAAATAGCCGACATCAATCGCAAAATCTCAGGCATTGAAACCGTTTTGCTCATTACCGAACCCGAATATGCACACATCAGCTCTACCATCGTACGCGAATTGATGCGTTACGGACGCGATGTGAGTGAGTTTTTGCCATAAATAAAAAGATCAAATACGAAACTTAGATTTTGTCTTCTCAAATAAATAAGAAAAATTACACATGAAACGTACCTTACTGAATACTTTACTTTTCTTCTTCTCAATGGGTCTATTTGCTCAGCAAATGCAATCCGGAGCTTCACGTAAACTGAATTTTGCACAATTTGCCATTCAGAATCTCTATGTCGATAAGATTGACGAGAATAAACTAGCAGAAGATGCCATCGAAGGAATGCTCAAAAAGCTCGATCCTCACTCTACCTACATGAATGTACAGGAAGTGAAAGAGATGAACGAGCCACTACAAGGCAATTTTGAAGGTATCGGCATTCAATTTAATATGATGAATGATACTCTTTTCGTGATTCAAACCATATCAGGTGGACCTTCCGAAAAGGTTGGAATTGTAGCTGGAGATCGAATTATTTCTGTCAATGATACGTTGATTGCCGGAAAGAAAATGAAAACCAACGATATTATGAAGCGGTTGAAAGGACAGAAAGGCACAATTGTAAATGTGAAAGTTCTTCGTCGCAACGAGAAAAATTTGATTGATTTCCGCATTGTACGTGACAAAATTCCTATTTTCAGTGTCGATGCATCCTATATGGTTGATAAATTTATTGGATACATTCGAATCAGTCGGTTTGGAGCTACAACTTATGATGAATTTATGGCAGCATTGAAATCGCTCAAAAAACAAGGAATGAAGAACCTAATCCTTGATTTGGAGGACAATGGAGGTGGTTATTTAAATGCAGCAACCAGTATTGCCGATGAATTTCTGAAATTAAAACAACTGATTGTGTACACCGAAGGACTTCATCAAACTAAAGACGAAACCTTTGCTACACAAAAAGGAATTTTTGAAGATGGAAAGTTAGTAGTCCTGATTGACGAAAGCTCTGCATCTGCCAGTGAAATTGTGACAGGGGCTATCCAAGACTGGGATCGTGGAGTGATAGTTGGGCGTCGCAGCTTTGGCAAAGGATTAGTTCAACGTCCTATTCCACTGCCAGATGGGTCAATGATTCGTTTAACTGTTGCACGGTATTACACCCCATCTGGGCGATGTATTCAGAAATCATACGAAGCAGGAGCAGATAAATATGGCAAAGATTTGATTGAGCGATACAATAAGGGAGAGATGGCTCATGCAGATAGTATCCATTTCCCAGATTCACTCAAAGCTTATACTAAATTGAATCATCGTATTGTATATGGCGGCGGTGGTATTATGCCTGATATTTTTGTGCCGATTGACACATCACGATTTACAAACTATCACAGAGATATCGTTGCAAAAGGCGTTCTGAACAAGTTCTGCATTAACTATATTGATCAAAATCGAAAAACGTTAAAAGCAAATTATCCTGATGTCACTCAGTTTATAGATCATTTTGTAGTGACAGACGTTATTCTGAAAGGACTTATAGCTGCTGCAGAAGCCGATAAAATTAAAAGAGACAGCATACAATTGGAAAAAGCCAGACCTCTTCTTGTAATACAGATAAAGGCTTTATTAGCTAGAGACATATTTGATGTGGCAGCTTATTTCAGGGTGATTAATCAAGATAATGAAATCTTCAAGAAAGGTATCGCGATTTTGCAGGATGAGCGTCAATATGGAAAATTATTGATGGGAAAGAAGCCCAACTCAAGATAATAGAGTCAGCCTCTAATATTAAATAATTAACTAATTATCAGTTAGATAAAACTTGAAGAGCGCATAGATTGCTATGTGCTCTTCTTTATATTAAAGAATCTCAGCGTGCCTGACTGCTGACTGGCACACTCAATTATTCAAATCCTTATTTATTCTTCTTTTTTCGAACCTAATCGTCCTCAATATGTTAGTAATAAACCACTATCTTTGCAAAATATTTCTTAACAATGGATTTTAAATACGACGTAATTGTAATAGGCGCAGGTCACGCTGGCTGCGAAGCCGCCTCAGCAGCCGCCAATCTTGGCTCAAAGACCGTGCTCATTACGATGGACATGAATAAAATTGCACAAATGAGTTGTAATCCCGCCGTGGGAGGCATCGCCAAAGGACAGATTGTCCGCGAAATCGATGCACTTGGCGGACAAATGGGAATCGTTACCGACAAAACTGCCATACAATTCCGCATGCTCAACCGATCCAAAGGTCCCGCCATGTGGAGCCCGCGGGCACAAAGCGACCGTATGCGCTTCAGCGAACTCTGGCGATTGAAGCTCGAGAATACCGATAATCTCGATATTTGGCAAGATTCGGTCGTTCAACTCGTGATTAACAACAACACCGTCGAAGGTGTAATCACAGGTCTCGGTGTCACTTTCCGAGCCAAAACGGTGGTAATGACCAACGGCACCTTCCTCAATGGATTGATGCACATTGGCAAAACTCAGTTGCGCGGTGGTCGTGTCTCTGAACCGGCTTCTTACGGCATTACCGAGCAACTTATCGGGGCAGGCATTCGCACCGACCGTATGAAGACTGGTACACCAGTCAGGATTGACGGCCGAAGCGTAGATTTCTCACTCACCGAAGAGCAAAAAGGCGAGATGGATTTTCACAAATTCTCGTACCTCGACCATGCCCCCAAAACATTGAAACAACTCAGCTGCTGGACCCTCTACACCAACGAAGAGGCGCACGATGTATTGCGCAACGGATTGGCAGATTCTCCACTTTACAACGGACAAATTCAGAGTATAGGTCCACGTTATTGCCCAAGCATCGAAACGAAGATTGTGACCTTCGCAGACAAGCTCGAACATCAACTCTTTCTCGAACCCGAAGGCGAGAACACGCAAGAGTATTACCTGAACGGCTTCTCTTCGTCACTCCCACTCGAGGTGCAACTCAATGCGTTGAAGAAAATTCCTGCATTCAGAAACATCCGCATCTATCGTCCGGGTTACGCTATCGAATACGACTTCTTCGATCCGACTCAGCTCAAGCATACCCTCGAAACAAAAGCGATTAAAAACCTCTTTTTCGCGGGACAAATCAACGGAACCACAGGCTACGAAGAGGCAGCCGGTCAAGGTATCATGGCGGGCATCAATGCTCACATCAATTGCCACGGAGGTGAATCATTTATTTTGAACCGCAACGAAGCCTACATTGGTGTATTGATTGACGACCTTGTAACCAAAGGGGTGGACGAGCCTTACCGCATGTTTACCTCTCGTGCCGAATACAGAATACTGCTTCGTCAAGACGATGCCGATGCACGCCTTACGCCCAAGGGTGAAAAACTCGGTTTAACCCGACCTGAACGAACTTCTTTGCTCAAAGAGAAGACCGAAGAGATTGAGCGACTACTCGATTTTGCACGCAACTACTCCATCAAGCCCACTTTTATCAACGAAGGACTCGAAAAGCTAGGCACAACCTCGCTGAAGCACGGATGCAAATTAATCGATTTAATCGCGCGACCACAGGTCACGATAGATAATATCGCCGAACTTGTTCCGGCTTTCAAAGAAGAGATTGAAAAAACAGCATCACGCAAAGAAGAGATTCTCGAAGCAGTAGAAATTCAAATCAAATACAACGGGTATATCGAACGCGAACGTATTATTGCGGACAAAATCAATCGCCTCGAAAACATCCATATCAAAGGTCGATTCGATTACAATACTATTCCTTCGCTTTCCACCGAGGCGCGCCAGAAGCTGACCAAGATCGACCCCGAAACCATCGCACAAGCCGGACGAATCCCCGGCATCTCACCGAGCGACATCAACATCTTGCTCGTATTAATGGGTAGATAAGTAGAATTATTACAAAAGGATACAAGTCTAAGAATTACACTACTAATCCACCAAAACAGAATTCCCCTCCGTGGAGGGGCAAGGGGTGGGTAATATAATACAACATTAGAACAAGAAGATAGTATAGTATAGAATAGGGATGATTTCACACTTTTTTTTGAAAACACAAATTTTCAAAAACAAGCACAACCCAATCCCTCACAGCCCATCAGATGGGCATTTTAAAAGTGAAACCATTAGCTGTTTCACGTGAAACATTAAGAGCGTATGAAAAAAATCACAGGCAATCTGGTGGATGTTGTTAAGGACAAAATCTACCCTGCGATTGTGCACATCGAAAATGGCACCATCATCAAAATCGAAGAGACAACCGAAACCTACTCGACCTATCTCCTTCCCGGAATAATAGATTCTCACATCCACATCGAGAGCACGCTGCTCACTCCAGAGCATTATGCTCGCGAGGCGGTGCGTCACGGAGTCATTGGAGCAGTAGCCGATCCACACGAAATAGCCAATGTACTGGGTACGAAGGGCGTTGATTTTATGATAACAAATGGCAAGCGAACTCCATTCTATTTTTGGTTTGGTGCTCCATCGTGTGTCCCTTCCACTCCTCTCGAACCAGCAGGCGCTAAACTCGGTCCTACCGAAATAGAAGAACTACTCAGTCGCGACGATGTGCATTTCTTAGCCGAAATGATGGACTACCCTGGTGTGATTGGTGCCGACAGCGAAGTGATGAGCAAAATAAGCAGTGCGAACCTACACGGAAAACCCATCGACGGACACGCCCCCATGATGAGCTCTTCGGATGTGAAACTCTACTCCGCTGCAGGCATCTCCACCGACCACGAATGCACCACCATCGAAGAAGCAGTCGAAAAAATAAGCCTCGGTATGAAAGCGCTCATTCGCGAAGGAAGTGCCGCTCGTAATTTCGATGCGCTCCACCCCATCATCGCATCGCACCCCACGCAGGTAATGTTCTGTTGCGACGATATGCCCGCCGAAACGCTGCTCGAAGACTACCTCCCCGGCTCCATTCGCAAAGCTATTCAATACGGATACAATCCATTCGATGTCATTCGTTGCGCATCGCTCAATGTGGCGAAACATTATGCTATTCCGGCAGGCATGCTGCAAGAGGGTGATAGTGCCGATTTCATTGAAATTGACAGTCTTTCAACATTCAACATTCTGAAAACAGTCATCAAAGGAAATGTGGTATTCGACCAAAGTGAGGTATCTCCTTCCCAACTCGATTCAACTATCGAAGCCATTAACCGATTCGATTGCGAAAAAATATCTATTGAGGACATTCAGGTGAAAGCAACAGGCAAACGCATCAAAGTGATCGACTGCGTTTGTGGCGATTTGCTCACCGAAACACACCTTAGCGAACCGAAGGTGAAAGATGGAAATATCGTCAGCAACCCCGATGAAGATGTACTGAAATTGGTCGCAATCAATCGTTACTGTCCGAAAGAACTCTCCTTGGGCTTCATTCGTGGCATCGGCATCAAGAGTGGCGCTATGGCTACCAGTATTTCTCACGACAACCACAACTTGGTAGTAGTAGGTGCTTCTGACGAAGAGATTGTGAAAGCAACCAACCTCCTTATCGACAACAAAGGCGGCATGGTGGTGACCAACAACGACAAAACAGAAGTATTGCAGCTCGAAATCGCCGGACTGATGACACACCGTCCCGCCAAAGAAGTGGCACACCTTCAGGAACAGATTAAGGCGTTGGTTGCAGAAATGGGCTCGGAACTCGAAGATCCTTTCCTCACGCTTTCATTCATGAGTTTAATCGTCATCCCCAAAATAAAGCTCTCCTCCAAAGGTCTATTCGATGTGCAGAAATTCGAATTTACTTCACTTTTTGAAGAATAATAGCCCATAGGCCGATTGATAATTTATCAATGGAGATTGTGTCAAATGAGAATTTTCCATTAACAAGCAAATAAAGGTTTCGATAGTCCCAGTGGGGACAAACACAAATACCAAACGTCGAAATCCTGCAGAGTGAAAGAGTCCAATTTCTAAGGTTTGCAAAAAGGCGGTATGAAGAATGGACGATTGAGCGAGTTATTTCGACAATGTTTTTTTGTTTACTTTTTTTGCGCCAAAAAAAGTAAAAGAAATAGAGCGAGGAAGATAAACAACTGCTACAAGTTTTCAAAAAACTATTTAGACAATTCAAGATCTTTCTATATGATATTTTGAGTTGCAAACCCCGAAATACTAACATAGAATTCACCTGCCGTTTCTAAAAATTATGAAGAGAATTGATTAAATTCTTTCTTATCTTTGTGAGGCTTTGAGTCAATAGATCAAAGCCTCACAAAACGATTTTCAAACGTGGACAACAGAGAAGAGAAATTAAAAAACATCGTTGGCAGCCTCCCCGACTCTCCGGGGGTGTATCAGTATTTCGACGAAACCGGCACAATAATCTACGTCGGCAAGGCGAAAAATCTGAAGCGCCGCGTGGCCTCATATTTCAACAAAAACCACGATTCAGTCAAAACGCGTGTCTTGGTCAGCAAGATTCAAGACATTCACTACATCGTTGTCGGCAGCGAAGAGGATGCACTGCACCTCGAAAACAGCCTCATAAAAAAGCTTCAGCCACGCTACAATGTGATGCTGAAAGACGACAAAACATATCCATGGATTTGTATCACCAACGAGCCATTTCCCCGCATATTTCAGACCCGAAATATCATCCGAAACGGGTCTCAGTATTTTGGTCCATATTCCAATGTCTACCTGGTGCGCACGATGCTAGAATTCATTCGGAAAATCTACCCCATTCGCACCTGCAAACTGCCGCTATTTCCTGAGAATATTCGTCAGCGCAAGTTTAAAGTCTGCTTGGAATTTCACATCAAAAACTGCAAAGGCGGCTGCGAAGGATTAGAGACAGAAAGTGAATATGCAGTACACATTTCGGCTGCGAAACGAATACTGAAAGGCGAAATAGAGGTCATAAAGCAAGACCTTAACCACCAAATGCAAGATGCAGCAAGCCGTCTCGAATTCGAAGAGGCGCACCGAATTAAAGAAAAACTGCAACTGGTTGACACTTACCAATCTAAGTCGGTTATTGTAAGCCCAATGATACAAGATACTGACATATTTTCGTGCATCGAAGAAGATAATATGCTGTTTGTGAACTATTTACACGTTACAAATGGCTCGATCAACCAAGCATACACCTTCGAAATGAAGAAGAAGCTCGACGAACCGAAGGAGGAACTACTCGGACTTGCCATTGTGGAGATGCGCGAACGTTTCAAAAGCTATGCAAAGGAGATTATCCTGCCCTTCTACCCCGACGTCGATTTTCAGAATGTACTGTTCACAATTCCACAACGCGGGGATAAGAAAAAACTACTCGAACTGTCGGAACAAAACGTGCGGCAATACAAGGCCGACCGCATGAAGCAAGCTGAAAAGCTGAACCCCGAGCAACGCACCGTGCGCATTCTTTCCACCCTGCAGAAAGACCTGCGACTGCACAATATGCCTTTCCACATTGAGTGTTTCGACAACTCAAACATACAAGGAACTTCGCCTGTGGCGGCTTGTGTGGTCTTCAAAAAAGCCAAGCCAGCAAAGAAAGATTACCGCCACTTTAACGTGAAAACTGTGGAAGGACCCGACGACTTTGCATCTATGCGCGAGATTGTCTATCGTCGCTACAGCCGTATGCTCGAGGAAAACACTCCCCTGCCCGACCTCATAGTAATTGATGGTGGAAAAGGACAACTTCACGCCGCTTGCGAGTCGCTCCACGAGCTGAAAATTTATGGTAAAATTCCCATTATCGGCATTGCCAAACGGCTCGAGGAGATTTATTACCCCGACGATTCAGTTCCGCTTTACCTCGATAAGAATTCCGAAAGCCTGAAGCTTATTCAGCAGTTGCGCGACGAAGCTCACCGGTTTGGTATCACTTTCCACCGCCTCAAACGAAGCAAGAAACAAGTCGTTTCGGAGCTCGATAGCGTGGAGGGTATCGGTGAAAAGACCAAAACCACACTTCTCAGCCATTTCAAGAGCCTCAAGCGCATCAAAGCCGCTTCATTGGAAGAGTTAACTGAACTGATTGGAAAAAGCAGAGCTGAGAAGCTTTTTACGCAAATTCACAAATAATACAACAAAATTGGTTAATTTTGTACAATGAAGATGGTTATCCAACGTGTTACCAAGGCATCGGTAACGATAGATCAGCAACTCTATTCAGACATTCAGCGTGGTCTGCTCATTCTGGTAGGTATTGAAGACGCCGACACCGACGAAGACATCGAATGGCTGACCAAAAAAGCAGCGAATATCCGCATTTTCAACGACGAAAACGGGGTGATGAATTGCTCGGTTTTAGACATTGGCGGAGAGGTTTTGGTTGTGAGTCAGTTTACGCTCCACGCCTCTACCAAGAAGGGAAACAGACCTTCGTACATCAAGGCATCGAAGCCGGATATTGCCATCCCGATGTATGAAAAGTTCTGCAACGAAATGAGCCTCGCCATCGGAAAAGAGGTCAAAACCGGAGTCTTCGGAGCAGATATGAAAGTGGAGTTGCTCAACGACGGACCGGTAACCATCTTGATGGATTCGAAAAACAGAGAATAACGTAATGATATTTTTAATTCGTAAATGACGATAAGTATGACAATCACCGACGCACAAAATGAAGTAGATAACTGGATAAAAAACTATGGTGTTCGCTACTTTAATGAGTTGACCAACATGGTTTTACTGCAAGAAGAGGTAGGAGAATTGGCAAAAATAATCGCACGAACCTACGGCGAGCAAAACTGCAAGGAGAGCGACAAAAACTTCGATATGGAAGACGAAATGGGCGATATACTGTTTGTGCTTATCTGCCTCGCCAACCAAACCGGAATCAATCTCGAAGAGGCTTTTGCCAAAAACATACAGAAAAAAATAAACCGCGACAAAGACCGCCACACCAATAATCCTAAACTTAAATAAGATGAACAAGTACATCGAAACACTCAGCCAATACAACACCAATTTGGATGACGCCAAGGTGAAACACGCTGTAGAAACCATTCTTCAGAAGAATTTCGAGGCAAACAGCAACAAAGAGGTCTATCAACAACTGTTGAATTTCATCGACCTGACCTCGCTCAACAACACCGACAACACGAAACAAATCATCGAATTCACCGAAAAGGTCAACAAATTCGATCAGGAATATCCTCAATTGAAAAACGTGGCTGCTATTTGTGTCTATCCCAACTATGCAGGCATCGTCAGAAGCCATTTAGAAGTCGATAGCGTCAATATTGCCGTTGTAGCAGGTGGATTTCCCTTCTCGCAGACATTCACCGAAATAAAGGTGGCAGAAACCTCTCTGGCAGTGATTGACGGGGCTGACGAAGTGGATATTGTCATCAACCTCGGCAACTTCCTTTCAGGCGAATTTGAGGAGATGACCGACGAAATTTCGGAAATCAAAGACAGCTGTCGTGAAGCTCATCTGAAAGTGATTCTCGAAAGTGGACAACTGAAAACAGCTTCAAACATCAAAAAAGCCTCCATCCTATCAATTTATGCAGGAGCAGATTTCATCAAGACATCTACCGGAAAAGTGGAGCCCGCTGCCACACTCGAAGCGGCTTACGTCATGTGCGAAGCTATCAAAGAGTATTACGACAAAACCGGCAAAATGATTGGATTCAAACCTGCCGGTGGAATTGTGACCACCGCCGATGCCGTGAAATATTACTCTGTTGTAAAAGAAGTACTTGGAGATAAATGGCTGGATAACAAATACTTTAGACTCGGGGCGAGCCGATTGGCAAACAACCTGCTGACTGATATATTGGGAGAAGAAATCAAATTCTTCTAAGCATAAAAAAGGCTGACACATTGAATATTGTCAGCCTTTTGTTTTATAAGTTTCTATCTATGATATAGTCAAGAATAAGCTTCAACGACCGTTTGGCTTCCGATTCCGGAATATCTGACAAGTGTGCAATAGCTTCATCCTGCATCGCTAACATCTTCTGTTTCGAATACTCAATTCCTCCGTTATCTTTGGCAAATTGCAGCAGAATTTCAATGTTTTCTGCCGTGTAATCTTTCCCATTGATGATAGACATCATATCTTGTTTCTGCTCTGATGTGCAATTATTCAACGCATAAATAAGCGGCAAGGTAATTTTGCCTTCACGAATATCGTTTCCGGTAGGTTTACCCACATCCGTCGATGGATAATAGTCGAAAATATCGTCACGAATCTGGAAAATCAGACCTAAAACATGCGCAAACTTCTCCAAATCTGCTAAATGTTTTGGCGTGGCATCTACCGAAAGTGCACCAATTCGGAAACATGTAACAAACAACGCCGCCGTTTTTTTGTAAATAATCTGCATGTAATTCTCTTCCGATATCACCACATTATTGGCAGAGTTCAACTGATGAATTTCTCCATCAACCAATATGGCAGAGAAGGCAGAAATAGCCTTTATAATTTGCAAATTATCTGTACCTGAGGCTTTTATCAATGTATTTGAGAGGAAGAAATCACCCAATAAGACTGCCAATTTACTACTGAACTTAGCATTGACGGTAGCAATGCCGCGGCGCAAATTGGTCTCATCCAACACATCGTCGTGCAACAAGGTGGCGTCGTGAAGCAGCTCCAAAGAGACGGCCGAATCGAGGGTAGCCTGGTTCACAGTTCCCGATGTACATTTGGCAGCAAGTAAGACTAAAATGGGACGCAGGTTTTTACCTTTTTTCTGAAGAAAGTGATCAACAGCAGCTTCAATCAACTTATTTTCAGAACGTAACGCCTCTCTGAAATGAATTTCGAAGCTGTTAAGTTCCTCTTTTACGGGTAGTTTTATCTCTGTTAATAGGTCCATAAGGGATGATTAAAGGGCAAAAATAGTAAATTTTTTCTATCTTTACAGTTAAATATCTATATAATGGAAGCCGAAAAGAAACTCTTTCTACTTGATGCCTATGCGCTTATCTACCGTGCATACTACGCATTTATCAAAAATCCTCGAATAAATTCCAAAGGTCAAAATACTTCAGCCGTTTTTGGTTTTGTAAACACGCTCGAAGAGGTGCTTCGTCGCGAAAATCCTACCCACATTGCTGTAGCATTCGATCCAAGCGGACCAACTTTCCGCCACGAAATGTATGAAAAATACAAGGGTCATCGCGAAGAAACGCCGGAAGACATCAAAAAAGCGGTGCCCATTATTAAAGAAGTGATCAAAGCCTACAACATTCCTATCTTAGAATATGCCGGTTTCGAAGCCGACGATGTGGTGGGAACGTTTGCCAAAATAGCTGAAACAAAGGGTTTTACCACCTACATGATGACTCCCGACAAGGACTATGCACAATTAGTAACGGAGAAAACTATCATCATGAAGCCCAAATCGGTGGGCAATGAATTCGAAAAGCTGGGCATCGAAGAGGTGAAACAGAAATTCGAAATCAACTCCCCTGCTCAGGTAATCGACCTGCTCGGTTTGATGGGCGACTCGGCAGATAACATTCCAGGTTGTCCAGGCGTGGGCGAAAAAACAGCAATCAAGTTGTTGGCTGAATTTCACTCGATTGATAATTTGCTCGAAAATACAAATCAGCTAAAAGGTGCGCTTAAAGATAAAATCGAAAACAACCGCGACTTGATTTTGCTCTCTCGGATTTTGGCTACCATCAAAACCGACATCGATGTCGAATTTAATGAAGATGCACTTTTGCTGACAGAAGTGAACGAAGAAAAATTGAGTAACCTTTTCGAAGAACTCGAATTCAAAAATCTTCGCAACCGGGTTTTGAAAATAAAAGAAACTCCCGCTCAGGAGAAAAAACCTTCTGCGCAAGGCTCTCTATTCGATTTATTTGAGGATATTACTACGGAAGAAAAAAAATATTCAACTCTCAGAGACTTAAATTCGACGCCTCACTCCTACTATCTGCTTGATAATGAGGAAAAAATAGCAGATTTTGTGTCTAAAATTTCTGTCAGCGATTTTGCTTCATTTGACACAGAAACCACGGGTGTCGACCCCATTACGGCAGAATTGGTCGGTTTGTCGTTTGCAATGAACGAAAATGAGGCATATTACATTCCGCTACCTCCCGAACGAGAAAAAGTGATTTCAATTTTGGAGAAACTCAAACCATTCTACGAAAATGAGAAAATTCTGAAAATTGGTCAGAACATCAAATACGATTACATCGTGCTCAAAAATTACGGCATCGAAGTAAAGGGGAAATTCTTTGACACGATGGTGGCGCACTATCTACTTCAACCGGAAGTGAGACACAACATGGACTTTTTGGCAGAAATCTATTTGCAATACAAAACCATACACATCGATGAGTTGATTGGAGCCAAAGGTAAAAACCAAAAGTCGATGCGCGACCTCGCTCCCGAGCAAGTGTATGAATATGCCTGCGAAGATGCCGATGTAACCTTGAAGCTGAAAAATATTTTTGAAAAAGAGTTAGAGAAGAACGACCTCACCGAGCTCTTCTACGAAACAGAAATGCCACTCGTGCTGGTATTGGCAGACATGGAATTAAATGGAATTCGCCTAGATGGCAATGCGCTGAAAGAGTCATCTATCTTGATTACAGAAAAACTGATAGGTATTGAAAACGAAATATTCGAAATGGCTGGCAGTTCGTTTAACATCAATTCTGCTCAGCAAGTGGGTGAAGTACTTTTCGACCGATTGAAGATTATTGAAAAGGCTAAAAAGACCAAAACCGGACAATATTCTACTTCGGAAGAGGTGCTCGAAGGCCTGAAAGGAAAACACCCAATCATCGAGAAAATATTGGAGTTTCGCGGCTTGCGTAAGCTGCTCAGCACTTACATCAATGCCTTACCTGATTTGATTAATCCGAAAACCGGGAAGATACATTCCTCTTTTAATCAGACAGTTGCAGCAACTGGTCGATTGAGTTCTACCAATCCAAACCTGCAGAATATTCCTGTACGCGACGAAGAAGGTAAAGAGATTCGCCGTTCCTTTGTGCCCGAAGAGGGTTGTACTTTCTTATCGGCCGACTACTCTCAAATAGAATTGCGCATCATGGCACACCTCAGCGGCGATAAAAATATGATTGAAGCTTTCAACTCAGATCAGGATATTCACACCGCTACGGCAGCTAAAATTTATAAAATTTCACCTGTAGAGGTAACCAAAGACATGCGCCGCAAAGCCAAAACAGCCAATTTTGGTATTATCTACGGCATTTCAGTTTTTGGTCTTTCGCAACGGCTTAACATTCCTCGCGACGAAGCTAAGTATTTGATTGAAGGATACTTCGAAACCTATCCCGACATCAAAAAATACATGGATGCTTCTATAGAAACGGCAAAGAAGAACGGTTTTGTGACCACCATTTTGAAAAGAAAAAGGGTATTGGCAGACATCAATTCAGGTAACTCGATTGTGCGGGGTTATGCTGAGCGAAATGCCATCAACGCACCTATTCAAGGTAGTGCGGCCGACATCATTAAAATTGCCATGGTAAAGATTCACAAACGTTTCAAAGACGAAAATATTCAATCCAAAATGATTCTTCAGGTGCATGATGAGTTGAATTTCAGCGTTTTAGAGAGTGAATTGGATAAGGTGAAAAAGATAGTGGTAGAAGAGATGGAAGCTGCTTATCCCCTATCTGTTCCATTGAAAGCTGATTGCGGAATTGGCGCTAACTGGCTTGAAGCACATTGATAAATTTATACAAACAGAAAAGCGATTGTTTCACGTGCAACAATCGCTTTTTTTGTGTCTTATAAAAATGAATTAGCTAAATTAAAAAGCAGACAGATAAAGATTTATATCATTAGCACTTAAATTGAAATGTTCCGCAATGGGTGAATTGACTAATTTTCCATTGAAAAGATAGACTCCATGACGAAATCCAGTATCGTGCTTAATTTTATCCTTCACTCCTCCCAACTCTCCTATATTTAAAATCATCGGCACAAAAATATTGCTCAATGCGATAGAGACTGTTCTTGCCACTCGCGAACTGATATTGGGAACACAATGATGCAACACACCATATTTTTCGAAGATTGAACCGTTAGCTTCGAAATCACACTCCGATGTTTCGAAACAACCTCCCTGATCTACACTTAAATCAATAATTACTGCCCCTTTTTTCATATCCTTGATAAAGGATTTGGGCACAATAAACTGCTTATTTCCATTGATATAGCGCAGTGTACCAATTACTACATCAGCGGTGCGCAACACATTATTCAACACACTGGGATGGAATGTAGAGGTATAAAGCGTTCTGCCAATCGTATTTTGTATTTCGCGCAATTTATACACATCATCATCAAACACCTTTACAAAGGCTCCTAAAGCCAATGCGGCGCGCGCTGCTATCGTTCCGGCAACTCCGGCACCCAATATCACCACTTCGGTAGGTGAAACACCTGAGAGGCCTCCAAGCAGTATTCCTTTGCCCCCGCTCGTATTGCTCAACAATTCCGATGCAATCAAAATAGCAGTTGACCCTTCAATTTCGCAAATTGAATTGACCACGGGAAACAATTTACGTTGATCGGCAATCAACTCGTAAGCCACCGCATTAACGCGCTTTTTAAGCATCTTTTGCATGCTTTTTTGCGGATAATTTGCCAATTGCAACAACGAAAATATAGTAGAATCTTCTTTCAATAAATCAACTTCTTGCGGCGTAGGAGGCATAATTTTGAGGACCAAATCGGCTTCAAAAACCTCTCTTTTATTGGTAACAATGGTTGCACCAGCTTCTAAAAATTTAGCATCGCCATAATTGATCCCAAGACCTGCATCACTCTCCAAAACTACCGTATGGCCATTTGCAGTCAGTATTTGCACCGCTTCGGGTGTCAATGCGAGACGTTTCTCAAACTCCTGATTTTCAGAAGGTAATCCAATCACCAATTTGCTTTTATCGTGCACCAATTTGCATAAACGCTCTTTCGGAAAAATGGCTGTTTCGGTCTCTGACATTTTCATAATCTATCAATTTAAGGCTATAAATTTACTGCTTTACAATCCATTTTGTGCAGAAATATCTAACATTCTATGGATTGAACTGACGGCTTTCAAGCGTACCTCCTCCTCTACTGTCACTTCTGGCAATTCATATTTGAGGCAATTGTAGAGTTTTTCTAATGAATTGAGTCGCATAAAGCTGCATTCGTTGCACGCACAGGTTGAGTCGTTTGGCGGTGCCGGTATAAACAGTTTTTCGGGGCTTCTTTTCTTCATTTCGTGGATAATTCCCGATTCGGTAGACACAATAAATTCGTTGCTTTCCGATTTTGAAGAATAATTAAGTAAAGCAGCTGTCGATCCGATGAAATCTGCCAGTTGCAAAAGTACTTTTTTACATTCGGGGTGTGCCAAAACTTTCGCATTCGGATACTGTTTTTTCAATTCTATAATTCTCTCTACCGAAAACTGTTCGTGTACATGGCAAGCACCATCCCAAAGCACCATTTTGCGCCCCGTCACGCTGTTTATATAATTTCCAAGGTTACGGTCTGGTCCAAACACAATAGGTTCGTCAGCGGGCAAGCTATCGATGATTATCTTCGCATTGGTAGAGGTCACTACAATATCCGTCACAGCTTTCACCGCAGCCGATGTATTGACATACGAAACCACCGTATGACCAGGATGAAGTTTCACAAACTCTTCAAATTTATCTGCTGGACAACTATCTGCTAATGAGCATCCTGCATTCAGGTCGGGAATTAAAACTTTTTTCTGAGGAGAAAGTATTTTTGCTGTTTCTCCCATAAAATGAACGCCGCAAAGCACAATAATATCAGCATCTGTTTTGGTAGCCCATTGCGCCAAAGCAAGGC
>JBAXGL010000008.1:0-23647 GCA_037139375.1 Bacteroidales bacterium
TAGGAATATTGCACGATAAGATGTTTTTGTATCTTTGCGTTAGAATAATTCACATAAAAATTAGGTGAAATGGTTAATAGATTGACTCTATTGCACGATTTAAAACGCTATCTCCAACAGGGTTATCGCGATTCAATACACGATATTATCTTGTTTGGCTCTCAGGCAAAAGGAACGTCTGATGCAAATTCTGATTATGATATTTTGATTGTGCTGGATAACGATTACACTTCGAGGGATGAAAACTTGCTATACGATTTGTGCTACGATATTGACTTAAAATACAATATTATCATAGATGCACACCTGATTTCTACCCGAGAATTAGGTACACTTAAAGGTAAGCAACCGATGATATCTACTGCACTCAAAACAGGAATATACGCATGAGCCTCACTGCTGATGAACGAAGAGAGTTGATTAAATATCGACTTGACGAAGCGAAAGACACCATACAAGATGTTCAGTTATTGCTAGATAATAATCGTTTTCGTGCTGCCGTAAATCGTATTTATTACGGAATGTTTTATTCTTTGTTGGCTCTTGGTTTGGCATATGAATTTGAGACTTCAAAACACCAACAATTGTTGGGCTGGTTCAATAAAACATTTATTCATGAAGGGTTAATTGATTCTAAATACGGGAAATTTATCAATAAAGCGTTTATTCGTAGAACACAAGGAGACTATGATTCGTTTGTTGATTTCGACTCAGATGGAGTTCTCGAAATGTTTGATGAGATGAAACAGTTTATTCATGAGATTGAACTGTTTCTTGGAGAAAAAATATAATTATTAATTCCTCATTTATTGATATACCCGTCTACTCTACACCTAAGTGGGTATTTGATCATCCGCCTTTTCTGTACAAAAAGGATTTTCAATCCGACAATAAGTTTGCTTTTACAAACGAGTTAATAAATTAAGTAAAATCAATAATAATATGCTTACACGAGAAGATGCAATAACGAAGGTAAAGCTATTCGCAAAAGAGATTTCTAAGTTAGGTATATCTTTGGATAACGTGGTTTTGTTTGGTTCTTATACAAATAACAACCAGCGAGAAGATTCAGACATTGATATAGCATTGGTTTCGTCCGCGTTTACGGGGTTTGGTTATGAGGATCGAAAACTATTTTCTAAAATCAATATCCGCAAAGAGTTTCTCGATATAGAAACAAAAACGTATTCGACGGATTATTTTCAAAAAGGCGATCCGTTTATTGATGAAATAAAAAGTACAGGAATCATGATTTCGTAGTTTTATTCGTCACCTCGGATATAGAACTTAAAAAAATATGAAGTAGATCAAGGCGGGTTTTCGATAATCCGCCTTCTCTATTTTGTATGGATTTTCAATCCGACAATAAGTTACATTGTTATTATTCATCCTCTCACTTGGCATGAGGGGATGAATTGCTTTTTGAGTTATCTTGTAAGAGAGAAGTTAAACAAAAAAGATGGATTTATTTTGAATTAGAAAACAATGCTTAACTTTGTAGTATAATAGCGGTAACAATGAGTAGAAGAGAACTTATCTTAAAAAGAATCGTTGATGAAGTAGAACGTACTTCACCAAGCTCCGAGATTTATCTGTATGGTTCGCGTGCAAGGGGCAAGGCCAAAAAGCTTTCAGATTGGGATGTGTTGGTGCTACTGAATGCCGATACTTTATCATTCGAATTCGAAACTGGTGTTATGAATCGGTTCTATGAGATTGAATTAGAGACTGGTGCTGTCATTTCGCCACTCATCTACACAAAAAAAGATTGGGAATCTACCCATTACTCTACACCGCTTTATGCCAATATTCAAAAAGAAGGAGTTCGCCTCAAATGAAAGGGACAAAAGAGGATTTGATTCAATATCGGCTTTTTCGTGCTAAAGATACTTTAGACGATGCACTTATATTGATTGAAAAAGAGAAGTGGAATTCGGCAATCAACAGACT
This sequence comes from Bacteroidales bacterium, assembly GCA_037139375.1. Lineage (GTDB taxonomy): Bacteria > Bacteroidota > Bacteroidia > Bacteroidales > UBA7332 > CAXXIC01. The sequence goes on from JBAXGL010000008.1 coordinate 1,951, forward strand.
GTATTATGCTGCATATTATGGCGCGATGGCACTTCTTCTGAGTGAGGATCTTCATCCGACAACACATAATGGAGCAAAATCTAACTTTTCGGAATATTTTGTGAAGACTCAAAAAATTGATTTGGAGTTTGGGAAAGTTTATTCTCAGTTATTTACGTGGCGTCAAAAAGGCGATTACGACGATATGTTCGATTTTGATAAAGAAAAAGTCTTCCCGTTGCACAATTATTGGAGAAAATTGAGCCAATGATTGTCAAACAATAAGGCAGAACAAATTTCCATTCATGATATCCATATTCGCCCTTCGCCCTCCATTGCAAAAAGAGTCGGAGGGCGAACTGCTTTAGACAAGTTCTTCTTATTCGATTAGCTGTCACGCTAAGCGAGTTGCGCAGTCAATTATCTGTCAAAAAGATTAACTTTGCACCTTTCATTAAAACAACCAAACATGGCACAAACCCTCTTTTACCTGATTATACTTTTTGTTGTTGCAGATTTCATTTTGGAGCAAACGCTTTCGATACTTAATCGCAAGATGTTATCGCCCATTATTCCTGAGAAATTGAAAGGGATCTATGAACCTGATAAATACGCCAAACAACAGGAGTATCAGAAAATAAATACCCGATTTGGAGACAAAACCCGACTGTTTGCTCTTATTTTGGAGTTAACCCTTCTTCTGTTGGGTGGTTTTGCCGTTGTTGACGATTGGGCACGCTCGATTACTCAAAACGAAACCGCGATTTCGCTTCTTTTCTTTGGTATTTTATACCTCGGGAATGAGATTTTGACGTTGCCATTTGCTATTTACAGTACGTTTGTGATTGAAGAAAAGTTCGGGTTCAACAAAATGACTGCGAAACTTTTTGTGGTCGATACATTGAAGTCGATGGCAATCAGTATTCTTCTGATGGGTGCTATTTTGGCTGCTGTTATAGGTTTATACAATTGGCTTGGTAGCAACTTCTGGATTGTGGCGTGGGCGACTATCTCCGTTTTTACGTTGGTGATGTTGCTCTTTTATTCCGAATGGATTGTGCCGCTTTTCAACAAACAAACCCCACTCGAAGAGGGAGAACTACGCTTATCGATTGAGTCATTCTCCGAAAAAGCAGGGTTTAGTCTGAAGAATATTTATGTGATGGATGGATCGAAACGCAGTAGCAAGGCAAACGCATACTTCACTGGATTTGGCAAGAAGAAACGGGTGGTGCTTTACGATACATTGATTGAACAATTGACCGTAGATGAGGTGGTGGCTGTGCTGGCTCACGAAGTCGGCCATTACAAAAAGCGACACGTCATCACATCTATTCTGATCTCATTTGTGCAGAGTTTTGTGTTACTTTACCTGCTATCGTTGTTTCTGCAATACCCCATTTCGGCAGAGATTTTATCTGCGTCAAAACCATCATTCCATATTGGTGTAATCGTTTTCGGATTGTTGTATCAGCCGATTTCTACTTTGTTGGGTGTAGTGATGAATATCTTTTCGCGCAAAAACGAATACGAAGCCGATGCCTTTGCGGCACAATATGGATTGGGCGATGCGCTTTGTTCTGGTCTGAGGAAAATATCTGTTCATGCATTGAGTAACCTGAATCCGCATCCGGCATATGTTTTCGTCCATTATTCGCACCCCACATTGCTGCAACGTGCTGAAAAAATTAGTGCTTTGAAAATATAAATATTCGAATGATATTGATTTATCGATGTGTTTTTGAATAGTTTCGTCAAATGACTATGATTCAGCGCTTTTTTTCGTTGAAAGAAGATTAAAAATAAATGGAATTTGTATATTTGAACCCTTTTTCTGTTTATTAACCATGACTAACGATGAAGAATTTAGAACTCTATAAAAAGGCTATCAAGCTATCATCACTTCCTTTTCTATGTTTAGAATTCAGGGCTTCTACAAAGGGTGATAATCTCGATTTCCATATATTGGATTATAATAATTCATTGAGTCAGTTGTTTCAAATTTCAGGAAAAACTATTCTTTCCGATTCAATCCCTTCTTTGTTCAACTATTTAAATAAAAACAACAGGTTCTTCATTAACAACTCGTTGGCTCAAGAGGGAATTACATTAGACGAAGTTTTTGTTGTTTATAATCAATCGTTTGTTTTGCATCTGGTTGTGGATAAGAATGAATTAGCAATTACATTTGAACCTGTCACTCCATTTTCTGAATTTAATACAAATTCTAATTTATTAGAACAGAACGGGTTCAGTCAATCTTTTCTGAATGCTATTCCGCTTCCGATTTTTTTTAAAGACAGACAGGGCGTTTATCGTGCAATGAATAAGTCGTTTGCCAATTTCTTTGGAGTTGATGAAACTCAGATTTTAGGAAAGACAGTCTACTCTATTATTCCACAAAAAGAGATGGCTGACAATTATTTCATGCGGGATGAAGAACTGTTTTTAGATCCAGGAATACAGGAGTATGATACTACTATTACAAACTCAGATAATCAAAAAAGGGATATTAAATTTCATAAAGCCACTTTCTTAAATGCCGATGGTTCGGTAGGTGGATTGATTGGTGTGATGTATGACATCACAGAACAAAAAAAGGCAGAGGATGAGCTGCGCCAGAGTGAAGACAAATTTCGTACGCTTATGAATGCCGGAAATGATGCTTTTTTTATTCACGGCTACAACGAAAAAGCTGAACCGGAGAACTTCTTGGAGGTAAACGAGAAAACCTGCACCATGTTGGGTTATTCGCGAGAAGAATTGATGCACATGTCGGTCAAAGACATTAACGACCCAGAGTTGAATAAAGAGGAAAAGAAGAGTATCTCATTGGATATTGTGCGCGATCAGTCCAAGTTATTTGAAATGAGATTGAAAACTAAGGATGGTCGATTAATCCAAACAGAAGTAAATAGCCAAATGTTAGAAATAGACAATAGCCCTGTGGTGCTGTCTATTGCAAGAGATATTACAGAACGGAAATTGAAAGAAACAGAACTTTCGGAAGCCAAAGAAGCTGCTGATAAAGCTAATAAGTTTAAAAGTGAGTTTCTTGCAAATATGAGTCACGAAATAAGAACTCCACTCAATGGTGTAGTTGGCTTTTCAGAATTATTATTGGGAACAAGGCTAAACCCAGAACAAAAACAATACGTTGAGAGTGCTATTATTTCTGCTCATTCACTTTTAAATATCATCAATGACATCCTTGATTTTTCGAAGATAGAGGCTGGGAAACTCGAACTTGATGAGGTGGAAACGGATTTGATATTGTTGATTGAGCAAACAGCTGATATTTGCAAACTTAATGCTTCGAAGAAAGGTCTCGAGATGCTGCTCAATACACCATTGAATATGCCTCGCATGGTGAAAGTGGATCCAGTCAGATTGAAGCAGATACTGGTCAATTTGCTAAGTAATGCGATTAAATTCACAGAGCATGGGGAGATAGAATTAGAAGTCGAGTTTACTCCTGACAAATTAGTTCCAACCAGAGGTGATTTTAAATTTTCTATACGAGATACAGGCATTGGCATATCACCCGAACAACAATCAAATCTCTTTAAAGCTTTCAACCAAGCTGATGCGTCTACTACTCGGCGATTTGGTGGCACAGGTTTGGGTTTGGTTATCTCAAATCAATTGGTGTCGAAGATGAATTCTTCACTACAATTACAAAGTGAAGTTGATCAGGGTTCAAAGTTCTATTTTTCAATAAATAGAGAGTTCGCCGAAGCAACAAAACCTCAACGTAATGTTGAAATCGGTATAAAACGAGTATTGGTGGTTGATGATAATGATAATAATCGAGTCATATTGAAGAAATGGTTGAAAGCTTGGGATCTCGAAGTCGCTGAATCTACAAACGGATTAGAGGCACTTAATCTGCTAAATACAGATAAAAAATTTGATGCAATACTCATTGATTATCACATGCCTTACTTCGACGGTATAGAGACTATCCGACTAATTCGCGAAAAATTAAAAATGTCGAAAGTCCCAATTTTGATGTTACACAGCTCTGCAGAAGATGGAATGATTTCTGAGTCTTGCAAGAAATACGAGGTTTATTCAAAATTGGTAAAACCAGTAAAATCATCACAGCTTTTTCAATCGTTATCACAGATTAATAATGTTGATTACTTGAATCAAAAGAATTCGGATAACAAAATTGGGTTTTCATTCAAACTCAATGGCGACTTAAATCCTGTAGTATTGATTGTTGATGATGTGACACTAAATGTTTTTTTAGCGCGCACATTAATCTCGAAACTACTCCCCGAAGCCACAATTTTTGAAGCAAATGATGGTCATGCAGCTGTTGAAATGAGGCAGTTGCATAATCCTGATATTATATTGATGGATGTGCAAATGCCAATAATGGATGGTTATCAAGCTGTCCAGAAAATTCGCGAATTAGAAGTTGAAATGGGTATTCATACTCCTATCATTGCATTGACAGCAGGTGCCGTGAAAGGAGAGCGCGAAAAATGCCTCGAAGCAGGAATGGATGATTATCTTACAAAACCGATAAATCCAACTGAATTGGCTGAAAAGTTAAATACGCTTCTCTTGTCTAAAATTGGCAAATCTCCGACTTTTATCTCAGATGTAAAAGGGTTGACCGGTTCACATTTCAATCGAAATGTTCTAAATGATATTTTGGGTGAAAATGAAAAACTCATTCATGATATGATTGATATGACAATCGTGCAATTTGAAGAATATGTGTCAAGTTTAGACTTTTCTTTTCAGCAAAGAGATTATTTCAATATGGCAATATTGTTGCATAACATGAAAGGATCAACGTTGTCTACTTGTTCGCCTCAAATGTTGACTTTATTGCGCAAGTTTGATGAGGGGGCGTTAAGATTGGGTGAAATCTCGCTAAAGCGAGAAGATATCGAATCAATCCAAAGTGAGTTTGATTTAATCAAGAAAGAGCTCGATACCAGAGCATAAAATCAAAGAGACATTTTATGAATGTGGAAATAATAACCATCGGCGATGAGTTGCTGATAGGTCAAGTAATAGACACCAACTCTGCCTGGATGGGTAAAGAATTGAACAAAATTGGTTTCGATGTTGTACGCAAAATCACCATCGGAGATCAGCGACAAGAGTTGCTTGATGCGTTCAAGGTAGCATTTGATAGGGTAGATGTAGTGTTGGTAACTGGAGGAATCGGACCTACAAAAGATGATATTACCAAAAAAACATTGTGTGAGTTTTTCAATACAGATTTGATTTTTGATGAGAGTGTGCTGCGCAATGTGGAGGCGATTTTTGCACCGCGTGGCATGGTAGTTAATCAATTGTCAAAAGATCAGGCTTATGTGCCACGCAACTGTACCGTTATTCAAAATCTCACGGGGACAGCACCTATTACTTGGTTCGAAAGAGGAAATAAAGTTTTGGTTTCGATGCCAGGTGTGCCTTATGAAATGAAAAACGTGATGAACACTGAGATTATGCCTCGTTTACTCAAAAGGTACACCAAAGATGTTCATATACTTCATCGTACTTTTTCGGTGAAAAACTATGGAGAATCGGCTCTCGCATTGTATATTGAAGATTGGGAAAACAATTTGCCTGAGTTTATTCGATTAGCTTATCTTCCTTCACCAGGCATTGTGCGATTACGATTAACAGGTCGATTGAGAGATATTGTTACGCTTGAAAATGCTCTCGAAAAAGCTGAATCCGAGTTGTTAAAATTATTGGGTTCTGATATTTATTCATCAACCGATGCCCCCGTTGGTGAGTTTCTCGGAGAATTGTTGAAGAAGAACAAATTGACATTGGCTGTTGCTGAAAGTTGTACCGGAGGTTATATTTCACATCAAATCACCTCTGTAGCTGGCAGTTCTGCATATTTCCTTGGTGGAGTAGTTTCCTATTCCAATGAGATGAAACGCAATATTTTAGGTGTTTCTGAAAATCTGTTAGAACAATTTGGAGCGGTTAGTCGAGAAGTCGCGCAACAGATGGTCGAAGGCGTTGCTCGCATTACTGGAGCTAATGTTGCCATAGCTACAACAGGTATCGCTGGACCTGATGGCGGAACACCCGAAAAACCTGTCGGAACGATTTGGATTGGGGTGAAGGTTTTTGATAAAATACGTGTCGAGCATTTTCGATTTGGAACAGTGCGTGAGGCTAATATTGTACGATTCGCAAATCAAGCTATGTTGATGGCTGCTGAAATGATTTCTGCTATTAAAAATCAATGAGTCGTAGTAGGTTCGCTAACAAGTCCTAAAAATTAGAATTTTACAAACAATAATTTGTATAGTTCGGAAATATTGCTTTACTTTGCGGACTGTTTGAGAAAATAGGAAAAAATAATCATAAAACACAAGATAGCAATGTCGAAGATTTGTCAGATTACCGGAAAAAAAGCGATGGTTGGCAACAACGTATCACACTCGAAAAGAAGAACTAAGCGAGTGTTCAATGTCAACCTTTTCAGAAAAAAGTTCTACTGGGTAGAGCAAGAAGAGTGGATTGATCTTAAGTTATCAGCTGCAGGTTTGAGAACCATCAACAAACTTGGTTTGGACGCTGCTGTTAAAAAAGCAATCGAGAATGGTTTCTTAAGTGAAATTCGTGTTATTGGATAAAGGAGAAAAAGAAAATGGCAAAGAAAGCAAAAGGTAATAGAATTCAAGTAATAATGGAGTGCACAGAGCACAAAACTAGCGGTATGCCTGGTACATCGCGTTACATTACTACAAAAAATAGAAAAAACACTACAGTTCGTATGGAGTTGAAAAAATACAACCCCATCTTGAAAAAAGTGACAGTTCATAAAGAAATTAAATAAGATCCACCATGGCAAAGAAAACCGTAGCATCATTACAAACAGGTGAAGGACGTACTTATTCTAAAGTAATCAAGATGGTTAAATCACCTAAAACAGGAGCTTATACTTTCGCTGACGAAATGGTTCCTAACGAAAAAGTGAAAGATTTTTTCGCGAAATAAAATATTAGTATTCCGAATTACAAAAGCTTCCCATATTGGGGAGCTTTTTTTGTATTTATATTTTCATTACTTTTGTGTCTGAATTACAGTATTTTGAGGTCAAATTATGGGGATATTTAATTTCTTTTCAAAAGAGAAAAAAGAGACACTGGATAAAGGGTTGGAAAAGACAAAAGTGAATGTTTTTTCTAAACTTTCCAGACTTATTGTTGGAAAATCTAAAGTTGATGATGATGTTCTCGACCAATTAGAAGAGATTCTAATTACGTCTGATGTGGGTGTCGAAACAACCTTGAAAATTATTACCCGAATCGAAAAACGGGTGTCTTCCGATAAATTTGTCAACCAATCTGAGTTAAACGAAATCCTTCGCGACGAAATTGCGGCTTTACTTACCGAAACCAATAGCGAAGATTTGGAAGAATTTTCAGTTCCTGCAGATAAGAAACCGTATGTAATAATGGTGGTCGGTGTGAATGGTGTGGGCAAAACCACAACCATCGGCAAGTTAGCGCATCAGTTCAAGAAGAATGGTCTTTCGGTCTATCTCGGTGCAGCAGATACTTTTCGTGCTGCAGCAGTGGAGCAATTGGTCATTTGGGGAGAACGTGTTGGTGTCCCTGTGATCAAGCAGAAAATGGGGTCTGACCCTGCCTCAGTTGCTTTCGACGCATTAAGCTCGGCTAAGGCAAACAACGCCGATGTGGTGATTATTGATACAGCTGGTCGGTTGCATAATAAAGTAGGTTTGATGAACGAATTGACCAAAATTAAAAGTGTGATGAAGAAAGTGGTGGACGATGCTCCGCACGAAATTCTGCTTGTGTTGGATGGTTCTACTGGACAAAATGCGTTTGAGCAGGCTAAGCAATTTACGGCAGCTACAGAGGTAAACGCTCTGGCAATCACTAAACTGGATGGCACAGCAAAAGGAGGCGTGGTAATTGGTATTTCCGATCAGTTTCATACTCCGGTGAAGTATATCGGATTAGGCGAAGGAATCGACGATTTACAGGTCTTTCATAAAAAGGAGTTTGTGGACTCTTTGTTTGGGGAATAGTTTTTTAACTTAACGCGCAAAATGGCTATGTCTTTTTTTCGAATTAAAACAGAAAGAGGCGAAATTATACGATTTGAGTTGTATACAAAAGAAGCGCCAGCTACATGCAATGCTTTTGTCGAAGTATTGCCGTTTACCAAAAACTTTTTTCACGCTCGAGTTTCTGGTCAGGAAATTTGGATTGACGATGCTCCAATTCTAGATATAATACAAGAGAATGCATCTGTTTTTACAGAACCTGGTGAAATAGTTTTAGGACCTTTGCATCCATTGAGAGCTAAAACTTCAGGATGCTTGGGGTTATATTATGGCGAAGGTAAGGGGCTTGATTGTTGCAATATTTTTGGTAAAGTCGTTGCCGATGATTTTGAAAAACTCAGAAAACTGGGTGATGATATTTGGCGCGGAGGCACTCAAATAATCACATTCGAAGGAGAAGATTAGGCTTCGGATTTTATATTTTCTGAATATCATTTTTTCTTTTTGTTGGCATTTTTTTATTGTTTTCGATTTGTTGAGAACTTTAAAAAGGTGCTTTTGTTTTATAATCGAACTAAATATTTTCGTCCGATGTAGTCAAGGCGGTCTTAATAAAATATGAAAAAAAATAAAGTAGATATAGTTTCGCTTGGGTGCTCTAAGAATCTGGTAGATAGCGAGAGTCTGATGCGTCAGTTTATTGCAAACGGATACACTGTTGAACACGATTCTGAGAAGCCGAATGGTGAAATTGTAGTGATTAATACATGCGGATTTATCGGTGATGCAAAAGAGGAGTCTATCAATACAATTCTGCAATTTGTGCAAGCTAAAAAGAAACGCAAAATTGGGAAACTACTCGTAATGGGTTGTTTGTCTGAGCGTTATTTAGAAGAACTGAAAAATGAAATTCCTGAAGTAGATAAATATTACGGCAAGTTTAACTGGAAGAATGTAATTACCGATTTAGGTAAATCGTATCAGCAGGATGTAGCGTTAGACCGTTCTATTACAACTCCAAGCCATTATGCTTATCTGAAAATCAGTGAAGGTTGCGACCGTACGTGTGCTTATTGTGCCATTCCGTTGATGACGGGCAAGCACCGCTCCCGCAAAATGGAAGAGATTGTAACAGAAGTTCAAAATCTGGTTGCTGCTGGAGTGAAAGAGTTTCAGGTGATTGCGCAGGATTTGACCTATTATGGCATTGATTTATACAAAGAGAATAGACTGGCTCAGTTGATTGAAGCCATTTCGGATGTGCCGGGTGTGGAGCGCATTCGTTTGCATTATGCTTATCCTGCTCATTTTCCTTACGACATACTACGTGTGATGCGCGAGCGAAAAAACGTTTGCAGCTACCTTGATATTGCGTTGCAACACATCAGTGACCCAATGCTGAAAGCGATGCGCCGTAAGGTGACAAAAGCTGATACGTATGAATTGCTCAAAACCATTCGTGCAGAAGTGCCCGGCATTCATATTCGCACCACACTGTTGGTCGGTTTTCCGGGTGAGACGGAGCAGGATTTCGAAGAGTTGATTCAGTTTGTGAAAGATATTCGCTTCGAACGATTGGGTGCATTTCCTTATTCGGAAGAAGACGGAACGTTTGCCGCAGAGAAGTACGAGGATAACGTGCCAGCCGATGTGAAGCAGGCGCGTATGGATGAACTGATGCGTGTGCAGGAAAATATTGCTGCAGAGCATAGCACTCAGAAAGTTGGACAAACTTTGGCTGTGATTATTGACCGCGAAGATGAAGATTTCTACATTGGTCGTTCGGAATTTGATTCGCCAGAAGTGGATCCCGAAGTTTTGGTATCGAAAGAAAATGAGCTGAAAATCGGTGAAATTTATTCTGTGTTGATTACTGATAGTCAACCGTTTGAATTGTACGGAAAAGTAGTAAATTGATTTGACGCAAAGGAGCTAAGACGCAAAGTTTTTTAGTGTTATTACTCATAGTTGTTATATGTATAGTAAGATGAAGACTCTAATCAAAAATGCCACCATTATCAACGAAGGAAGCCGTTTTGTTGGCTCTGTGTTGATTGAGAATGATAAAATAGCTGCGGTTTACAGCGGAAATCTACCTGAAATCGATTTGTCGAATGTGACGGTGATTGATGGAATAGGCAAATGGTTGATTCCTGGTGTGATTGATGATCAGGTGCATTTTCGCGAACCGGGTTTGACACACAAAGGCGATTTGACCACTGAATCACGTGCAGCTGTTGCGGGTGGAGTTACTTCCTACATGGATATGCCAAACACGAAGCCGCAAACTGTTACGATTGACGAACTGAATAAGAAATTCGATCGTGCAGCTGAGGTGTCAGTTGCCAACTATTCGTTCTACATGGGCGCGACCAACGACAATCTCGAAGAGGTGTTGAAAGCCGACCCGAAACGTACCTGTGGTGTAAAGGTTTTTATGGGATCATCGACCGGCAATATGTTGGTGGACAGCGAAAAGACGCTTTCGGGCATTTTCTCAGAAGTGAATATGTTGATTGCCACGCATTGCGAAAAAGAAGAGGTCATCAAATCCAACATTGCCAAATATACCGCCCTTTATGGAGAAGATTTGCCGTTAAAATATCATCCAATTATTCGCGATGCAGAGGCTTGTTACCAGTCATCAGCCCAAGCAGTTGGTTTGGCTACAAAATACAATGCTCGATTGCATGTGTTGCACCTTTCGTCGGAAAAAGAAATGTCTCTTTTCGAAAAAAAACCGCTAACCGAAAAGCGAATTACCGGGGAGGTTTGCGTGCATCATTTGTGGTTCGACGATCGTGATTACGAAAGATATGGCAATCGCATCAAGTGGAATCCTTCCATCAAGAGCAAAACAGATAAACTGGCTCTCAGAGAGGCGCTCATCAACGGACGATTGGATGTGGTAGCAACAGACCATGCTCCGCATTTACTGTCGGAGAAAGAGGGTGGTTGCTTCAAGGCATATTCTGGAGGACCGCTGGTTCAACATTCACTGATGTTGATGTTGGAAATGGCGTTGCAGGGAATTTTCTCATTAGAATTGGTCATCGAAAAAATGTGTCACGCACCTGCAACGTTGTATCGCGTAGAAAACCGCGGCTTTATTCGCGAAGGATATTTTGCCGACTTAGTGTTGGTGAATCCACAAAACGAATGGACAGTTTCGCAAGATAATTTATTGTACAAATGTGGATGGTCGCCTTTGGAGGGTGATTCGTTCCAAACAAAAGTAGAAAAAACGTTTGTGAACGGTGTGTTGGCTTATGATAATGGTGTGATTAACGAAACTTGCAAAGGTTGTGAATTGAGTTTTGGTGTATAAGAACCAAGAGTAAAGACAATAGAAATAAGATGAATGACAATAAACTTTGCGTTTCTTTGCGAAACCTTTGCGCTCTTTGCGGTTAAATAAATCCTTTTAGAAATGAAAACAATCCTTTTAGTTGGTTCGGGTGGAGCAATTGGTAGCATTTTGCGTTACTTGACTTCAAAATGGCTGCAAAGTTATTTTACGATTCTGTTTCCTTTTGGAACGTTGGGCGTGAACATGATTGGTTGTTTTGCTATCGGACTAATTTTTGGCCTTTTCGAGAAAACAACTTGGCTGAACGACGATTGGCGCATCTTTTTGGCAGTTGGCATTTGTGGTGGATTTACCACATTTTCTTCTTTTGCCAATGAAAATGTGACTTTACTTCGAGCTGGACTCTATCTGCAATTTGCGTTGTATGCTGCTCTCAGTGTATTCCTTGGGATTTTGCTTGCCTATTTTGGCTTTCGTTTGATTAAGTAACATTTTGAGACGAATGTCTTGAAAATTATATGGTAATATTAAAATTTAATGAATAAACGAGTTTCGATTTCTATACTTTCCATTCTATTTTTACTTCATACGATATCTAATTTTGCTTATGTTTCTTCTGCAAACTCTCTTGTGGGGAAAATCACCGATTCAAGAAATGGAGAGGCATTAATTGGTGTTTCGGTTTATTTTCCTGATTTAAAAATTGGAGCAGTATCTGATGTCAATGGTGAGTATCAAATAAAGAATTTGCCAGCATCGAAAGTGATGATTCAATTGACTTATCTTGGCTTTCGGACTGTGTTAGAGGCAGTCGATCTCTCAGTTGTTTCATCCAGAAACTTTCAACTTGAATATGCTGCTACAGAATTAAATGAAGTTGTAGTGACAGGTCTGACGCGATCGAGTGAGCAAAAAAGAACGCCAACGCCTATTTCAATTGTCTCCAATTTGCAACTTAAACAAAATGCGTCAACTAATATCATTGATGCCATCGCATTTCAACCAGGTGTTTCTCAAGTGACCACTGGCGTTGGAATTTCTAAACCGGTCATTCGTGGCTTAGGCTATAATCGTGTGGTAGTTGTGAACGATGGTGTTCGTCAGGAGGGTCAGCAATGGGGCGATGAGCATGGCGTTGAAATTGATGAGTTCCAGGTTGGTCGTGTTGAAATACTGAAAGGCCCCGCAAGTCTTGTTTACGGTTCAGATGCAATGGCTGGAGTTGTTAATCTGATTTCATTGCCGACATTACCCGAAGGAAAATTAGCGGGTAATTTTGTTACTAACTATCAATCGAAAAATGGATTATTTGGTTATTCAATGCATCTCGAAGGTAATCAAAAAGGGTTAGTTTGGGATGTTCGCCTGAGTAATAAACAAGCACATTCTTATCAAAATAGATTTGACGGATATGTCTTTAATTCTGGGTTTAGAGAAAATGCCGTAAATGGTTTAGTCGGAATCAATAAGTCGTGGGGCTTTTCACATCTGACATTTAGTTCATATTATATTCAACCGGGAATTACCGAGGGTGAGCGAGATAGTGTTTCTGGGAAATTCATAAAACATGCAGTTTTGAGTAATGGAAAAGATGGCACTATTTTGGCTACGGATGATGATTTTAAGTCGTATCATCCATCCACTCCTTTCCAGCAAATCAATCATTACAAAACTGTTTGGAATAGCAATGTCTATTTAGGGAAAGGGAATCTGAATAGCACATTTGCTTTTCAGCAAAATAGACGTCAAGAGTTTGCTGATGTGCTTCATCCGAATGATTATCAGCTATATTTCCTTTTAAATACGTGGAGTTATGATTTACGCTATAATTTGTCTGAGTCAAATCTTTTCAATTTCTCATTTGGTGTGAATGGAATGAAACAAACTTCTGAAAACAAAGGTGTTGAGTTTTTAGTTCCTGAATATCATCTGTTTGATGTTGGTGTTTTCGCCATTGCAAAAAAGAATTTTGGGAAATTTGATTTGAGTGGTGGTTTGCGCTTAGATAATCGTTCACAGTCTTCAAATGATCTTTTTTTGTCAAGGTACGGCATTCCTGTTGACGTTTCTTCTATTAGTATTGTTCAAAGATTCAAAGCATTTAATGTGTCATTTTCAGGGATTTCGGGAAGCTTAGGTGCTACTTGGCAACTTTCCAAGTCAGTTTATACTAAATTGAATCTTTCGAGAGGTTTCCGTGCACCAAATATTGCCGAATTGGGTGCAAATGGTGCTCACGAGGGTACATTGCGATATGAAATAGGCAATCCAGATCTTAAACCAGAGAATAGCTTACAATTAGATTATACGATTGGTATAAATGCAGAGCACATATCTGCAGAGTTGAATCTGTTTGATAACCAGATAGATAATTATATCTATTTGAGAAAATTAAGTAAAAATATTGGTGGCGATTCCATCATGGGTAATTATAGTGCATTTAAATATTTCTCAGGTAATGCTCATCTTTATGGGGGCGAATTTCGTTTTGATATTCATCCGCACCCTTTTGATTGGCTTCATATCGAAAACAGTTTCTCTTTTGTCCACGCTACTCAACTCAATCAGCCTGATTCGACCAAATATTTACCTTTTACACCACCTGCAAAATGGTTATGTACTGTGAAGTGTGAATTAAATAAATGTGGAAATGTCTTGACAAATAGTTATGTCAAAATAGAATTTGAGAACTATTTTGCACAGAATCAAATCTATTCTGCGTATGCCACAGAAACGAAAACGTCAGGTTATACGCTTTTAAATGCAGGATTTGGCACTGATTTTATGCGCAAACACAAGAATATATTTTCACTCTATTTCAGTGCTAATAATTTGACCGATGAAGCTTATCAAAGCCATTTAAGTCGCCTGAAATATGCATCAATCAACAATTCAACAGGCAGAAACGGAGTTTTCAATATGGGTCGTAATTTCAGCATGAAATTGATTGTTCCTCTCGAATTGAAGTGATTTTCTTGTTAGCAGAAGAAGTATAAATATATCATTACTGCAGGTATTGCAAAAAGTGGAGCATCGAATCGATCGAGCATTCCGCCATGTCCAGGTAGTATATTCCCCGAATCTTTTATACCGATAGAGCGTTTCAAAAATGATTCGAAGAGGTCTCCATAAGTCGCTGAAATTGAAGTGACTATTCCAAATCCTATCCACTCAATGGGGGTAAGCGCATGAATATATATGGCGAAAATAGATGAGACAGCGATAGCCATAAATAATCCTCCTAAAAAGCCTTCCCACGATTTTTTTGGTGAAATTCTTTCAAACAGTCGATGTTTACCAAATCGAGAACCTACTATATACGCACCAGAATCATTAGCCCAAATATTAACAAAAATGGCCAAAATAAGAATTGGCTGGTAAGTTGATGGTTGGAAGTAGCCTAGCCATCCTAACAGAGCAAAAGGCATTGCTACATATAGATGACCAAGAAGAGCTAAACCTATATTTAATACCGAAGCATTTTCTTTTTTATATAATTCGGTAAGTGGAAGAGTTAGTAAATAGAAAAAATAGGGCAGTAAAAGCCATTTTGTGAAAAATGACATAGAATATATAAAAAAAATGATTACTAGATATGCGCCTGAAAATGAATGAAGATATCGATCTGTTATTACTGAATAGCGATTCATCAATCCGTAGAATTCATATAAGGAAAAATAACAGATAACAGCAAATAGTGATAAAGCAGCTAAAGGATGAAAAAGTATAGCAAATACCATTACTGCAACAAGTGAAAATCCTGTTATTGAGCGTTTGAGTAATTCAGACATTCTGTTTTAGTTTAGATTTTATGCAAAGATACAAAAAGTTTTTTAAGGAATTAATGGCGGGTTTATATACCAAAAGCGGAATAATAGTTGCCTATTATTCCGCTTCAGTATTGATTTCTATAATTATTCTTTGGTAAGAGCCTCTTCTGTTTTTTCAGATTCAGGTGTTGCTTCTACTAATTCAGGTGGTTCGTTTCCATTTACCTGATTCATTATTTCTTCTGAACGCGATTTCCATGCTCTTTCGCCAAATAATTTTTCAAGATCTTCTTTGAAAATCACCTCGTTTTCGAGTAGTATTTTGCTTAATGCTGCGTGACCATCTTTATGTTCGGTAAGCAATGTTTTAGCACGATTATATTGCTGCAAAATCATATCACTCACCTCTTTATCAATTTGTTGTGCTGTGCTTTCACTGTATGGTTTCGTGAATGCATATTCTTGCCCAGTAGAATCATAATAGCATAGATTAGGCAACTTGTCACTCATTCCATAATAAGCAATCATGGCGTAAGCTTGTTTCGAAACTCGTTCCAAGTCATTGATAGCCCCGGTTGAAATTCGACCAAGAAACAATTCTTCAGCAGCACGACCACCTAATGTGGAGCACATTTCGTCAAGCATTTGCTCTTTTGTTGTGATTTGTCTTTCTTCTGGCAGATACCATGCTGCGCCCAATGCACGTCCACGAGGGACTATAGTCACTTTAATCAACGGGCTGGCATGTTCCAAGAACCAACTTAATGTAGCATGACCCGATTCATGTATTGAAATAGCATGACGCTCTTCTAATGTAGTGATTTTGGTCTTTTTCTCTAATCCACCTATGATGCGATCAACAGCATCTGTGAAATCTTGTTTTTGAACACAGCTTTTGCCACTTCTTGCCGCAATTAGAGCTGCTTCATTACATACATTCGCGATGTCTGCTCCAGAGAATCCAGGGGTTTGTCGCGAAAGAAATTCAATATCTACTGAATCATCAATCTTGATTGGACGAAGGTGTACACCAAAGATTGCTTTACGATCATTTAAATCTGGTAAATCGACACTAATTTGACGGTCGAAACGACCTGCACGAAGCAATGCTTTATCAAGTATGTCAGCACGATTGGTAGCCGCCATCACAATGATACCACTGTTTGTGCCAAAACCATCCATTTCGGTAAGTAATTGATTGAGCGTGTTTTCACGTTCATCGTTGCCACCCATACTTGGGTTTTTGCCTCGAGCACGTCCGACAGCATCAATTTCGTCGATGAAAATAATACATGGTGCTTTTTCTTTTGCTTGACGGAATAAATCTCTTACGCGCGAAGCTCCCACACCCACAAACATTTCTACAAAGTCAGAACCAGAGAGCGAAAAGAATGGCACATCTGCTTCGCCTGCTACAGCTTTGGCCAAAAGAGTTTTACCTGTTCCTGGAGGGCCGATAAGCAATGCTCCTTTAGGAATTTTCCCACCTAATTCTGTGAATTTGGAAGGATTTCGTAAGAATTCAACAATCTCTTCCACCTCTTGTTTGGCTTCAGATAGACCTGCTACGTCTTTGAATGTGATTTTATTTACATTTGTTTTGTCGAAGATTTGTGCTTTTGCCTTGCCGACGTTGAACACGCCACCGCCACCGCCACCTTGACCAGACATGCGACGCATAAAGTAGAACCAAACAAATGCCAACAAGATGAGCGGACCAAATGTCCACAGGAAATTGCTCATAAAGTCGTTTTCTTCTTTATAGTCTACTTCAGCTTTGAAGTTGAAATCTTTTTTCCAGATTTGTGCTTGATCGCTAAATTTATCAGCAGAAGGAATACTGACTTTTATTTGCATATTCTTGCCACTGCCAACTAATTCTTCTTTGGTGAAAACTTTTGTAGCAGAACTATCATATAATGTGGCTTCAAGCGTTTTTTTGTTCGTGTAAACAACTACTTTCTTGATGGCACCAGATTTGGCTAATTCTTCAAATTTTGACCAATTTTGTTCTTTGATTGTTATGTTCGGATTGAAATAATATAGCCCAAGAAGTGTGATGGCGATAAAAGAATAAACCCAGTATAGATTTATCTTAAAATTTGGCTTCTTTATGGGTAGCTTTGGTTGTTCCATAATGTTATTCTATGATGTGCAATTTAGTAAATATCTTCAATATGTGTAAGTCGGGCGTCATTCCAAAGTTGCTCAAGACGATAATATTCACGACTTTCGGGCATAAAAACGTGTGTCATTACTGAACCGTGGTCGATAGCCACCCATTCCATGTTGGTGCGACCATCTTGTGCAAGAGGTTTATCTCCCAAATTCTTTTTAACGTAATCAACAACACTGTCTGCAATTGCTCCCACATGAGTAGAAGATCCACCTTGACAAACTACAAAATAATGACAAATTGCATCTTGAATTTTTGTCAAATCTACTACAGTGATTTTATTCCCTTTTTTTTCTTGAATCCCTTCAATAATTTTTTTTACTAACTCTTTTGTTTCGTTCATTTAATTAGTTGTTATTCTTTTCGTTTACAAACAATTAATACGCAAATATAGTTTGAAATCTTGTATATTTTTAAGGATATGGGCTTTTTATTGCCTTTTAACGCTGCCTTGGGTTTGATTATTACTACAATTTCACTCTAACTATGTATGCAATAAGTATGCCAAAATATAAGTTGTGCAAATTAATCGTGTTTTATTAGGATTCAAAGCTTTTATTTAGTTAGAAATATGTGATTTCAGTTTATAATTCTACGATTTCTTCATTTAATTTAGTGAGGTTTTCTATGCCAGTTGCATTT
The DNA here is from genome assembly GCA_037139375.1 of Bacteroidales bacterium. Lineage (GTDB taxonomy): Bacteria > Bacteroidota > Bacteroidia > Bacteroidales > UBA7332 > CAXXIC01. The sequence goes on from JBAXGL010000008.1 coordinate 19,857, forward strand.
ACCACAAAGGTATTCTCTATACCTACAGCACCCGTGCCCGGAATGACAAATTTGGGTTCAAGAGCAAAGACATGACTTGGAGTCAATATATCTTTTGAACGAGGAGACAATACAGGCGATTCATTGATTTCTATACCTACCCCATGTCCTACAAACCCAGCTTGCTGATTGTATCCCATAAAATATTCTTTCAAATTGTATTTTTCTGACTTTGTGAATGCTAAATTGTAGAGGTCGGCTGTTGCAATACCTGGTTTTGCTAGATTAGCAATTTCGTGATGAATATCAATCGAAACCTGATGCGCTTTGTACGCCAATTCAGTCAGTTTACCAATCGAGAAAATTCGTGTCATATCTGTGATGTAGCCAGTGAATGTGCCACCCATATCCACCATTACTGCCATTCCATTTGTAAGCATTGTGCCGTTGCAGCCTACTGGCAATGAGCTGTGCATGCCAGCACCACCCATGGCGAAATCATAGGGTGAAGCAGTTTCTGCATTATTGCCTGCTAGTACACTGCCCATGAATATTTCCATCGATTGACCGAATGTGCGGAAATGCCCTAACGACCCTTTTTGACGGAAAAGCCGTTCTATCTCAATCGAAAAATCTAAATCGGTCATGCCTGTTCGATATAGATTTGGTATTTCGCGGTAGCAGTTAGCATGAAGTTGCCCTGAGTTGCGTAAAAGAGAAATTTCATAGTCTGATTTTATACTACGAATTGCTCTTAAAATCGTTGTGCCATTCAGAATACTTTTGGCTGATAGTGCGGTTTGCAAACGAATTACCTCGTTGTAGGTCAATTCATCTGTTTCGAGCAGAAGTGTTTTAGGCAAAGCAATGTTCCGTTCTGATAAAATTGAAAAAATGTCTTCAGGTTTGCGAATATATATTACATTATTGCCTTTTAGATGAATCGGACGTTTTACAAAAAACAACGGTTCACCTTCGTTTGGCAGATAGCAAAATCCACTAAAGATACGGTCTGCAACATAAAACAAGTTTACGTTTCCACCTATCAGTAAGCCATCTGCGCCAATTTTATTTATCTCCGTTTGTATGGTGAGCCATCGGTTGCTAAGCTCTGGGATTATAGCGTTATTAAACATTCAATTGTGAATTATGCGTTAGAAATAATAAAATAGGACGCATTCTTTTAATTCGTGACGTCTTGAGCAGTTTCGAATTATCCTTATTCGTGATGATACGGTTCATTATTCAAAATCGTCATGGCACGATAAATTTGCTCTAAAAAAATCATTCGAATCATTTGGTGCGAGAAGGTCATTTTTGAGATTGATAATTTCTCCTGAGCCGTGTCATATACTTTTTCGGAGAAACCATAAGGACCGCCTACTACGAATACGAGTCGTCGGGACACAGAGTGAGTTTTTTTCTCAATAAACTGTGCAAATTTAATAGAAGAATACTCCTTTCCTCGTTCATCGAGCAGCACAAGGTAATCTCCAGGTTGTATCTGTTTCAATATTAATTCACCCTCTTTCTCTTTTTGTTGAGTTTCGCTCAGATTTTTGGTGTTCTTAAGCTCAGGTATTACCTCCAGATCGAAAGGAATGTAGTGTTTCAATCGGTTTTTGTATTCGTCAATTGCTTCGGTAAAGTATCGTTCGGTAGTTCTACCCACGACCAAGAGAGTAATCTTCATTTTACTTGGTTTATTATTTGCCCTTTCAATTTGCGAAATTACATTTTTTTTGAGTAATTTTGCCTCATATTAAAAGCAAATTACGATGAAGAAGATATTGTTTTTAGTGACTTTTTTCGGATCTGTTTTGTGTAGTACGCTATTTTCGCAAGAAAAAGCTGCGGTTGAAATGGCTTTTCAGAAATCAAATGCTTCATTGCTTGTCAGTCAATTAAGTAGCCAGGTTACTTATATCTATGGCTCTGTCAATGAATCGTATTCCAAATCCAATTTTATTTCAGTTTTTAGTCAGTTTCTTCGTGAAAATCCACCCAAAAGTCTGGAAATAATACACGAAGGTTCCCGTGCAGATACCCGATTTGTGATTTATGCACTTACTTCTGCTCACGGTACTTACAGGGTTCATCTGTTTTACAAGAAAATTAATAATCAATACCTGATTAATCAGGTGAGAATAGAGGATTCGAATGGATAATTTGGTTGAAGATTTAATTAAATTGGCTTTTGCTGAAGATATTGGCGATGGCGATCATACTACATTGTGTTGCATTCCGGCTACAGCTATTGGTAAATCGAAATTGTTGGTGAAAGAGGCTGGTGTGATTGCTGGCATCGATATGGCATTGAAGATCTTTAATTATTTCGATCCTTCGTTGAAAGTAGAAGTTTTTCTCAAAGACGGTGATGAGGTGAAACCTGGCGACGTTGCTTTTGTGGTCGAAGGTCGCATTCAATCGCTGTTGCAAACCGAGCGTCTGATGCTCAATGTGATGCAACGCATGAGCGGAATTGCTACCGTAACGCGTCGTTACGTGAAACAACTTGAAGGATTGCATACTCGTGTGCTCGATACGCGCAAGACCACTCCCGGACTGCGCATGATAGAGAAAGCTGCCGTCAAAATTGGTGGAGGAGTCAATCACCGCATCGGACTGTTCGATATGATTCTGTTGAAAGACAATCACGTAGACTTTGCTGGTGGTATCGAAAATGCCATCAACCGTGCCAAAGATTACCTCAAAGCCAAAGGCAAAGACCTGAAGATAGAAATTGAAGTCCGTTCTATGGAAGAGTTGGAGCGTGTGCTTGCTGTGGGTGGTGTAGATCGCATTATGCTCGATAACTTCACACCCGAACTTACCCGTAAAGCTGTGACGCGCATCGGTGGACAATATGAGACCGAATCGTCTGGTGGCATCACCTTCGATACTCTGCGCGACTATGCCGAGTGTGGTGTCGATTACATCTCAGTCGGTGCACTCACGCACTCTGTCAGTGGGCTCGATATGAGTTTCAAAGCTTGCTAAACGATATTTATTATACAACAAAACCCGCTGATAAGGCGGGTTTTGCTTACTTAAGCCGATTCCACCTTACAATCTCAATCCAACAGTAAGATTGAGCATACTTGTATTTCTTGAGAAATTATTTATTTGATCTCCAATCGAAACACCTTTTATCATGGTGTAGCGAATGTCTGTGGTAATGAATCCGAGAATATCTACCCCTGTACCCACTTGCCATGAAAAAGTGTTATCGCCAGATACTCCATCATTGTTGTCGAGTTTGAACGTGAGTGATGGTCCGGTTTTGATATGCAGACTAAACAACCCAAGGTCAAGAAACTTAAGACCTACCAATAGAGGCATTTTTATAAAGTTTACTGATTTCTTAAGATCGGGATTTGCTGAAATAGATCCATAGCCATAGCTGCTCGCCGATAAGCTGTTTTTATAGCTGGCATAATAAATCTCGGGTTGAAAATAGAGCGTTCTTCCGAATTGCAGCATAATCCCAATTTGATAATTGGAGGACAGTTGACTGCCAATTTCATCAAACTTCACCGGACTTAAATCGAGACCGAACTTTGGTCCCATCCAAAATTTGGTTTTCTTTTCTGGTTTGGCGGCTGTTGAGTCTTTCACCGTAATGATTTCTTGTGCAGAGAGCATAGTGTAGCTTGTCAACAAACATAACAAAAGCAATGGAATAATGATCTTTTTCATAACTTTAAGTTTTGGATTTAAATTAATATTTCAGTTTGGCTTAATTATTTTATTCTTTAAGTCCGTAAGATGTTTCTTGAAAATCCGCTTGCTTAACTTGAGGTCATACCACG
>JBAXGL010000009.1:0-23504 GCA_037139375.1 Bacteroidales bacterium
GCTATGCTACTGAATTTGGATTACCTTTGAATTTTATTTGATTGATGTTGGCTTCTTATTTGAACGATGAGGGGCATTGTATTTCCGGATTACAGTTTACGACTAATTATTAATACCAAAGTTGAGCGATGATTATTGATGTTGATGCAAAACAATTTCGACAGAAACTCCCCACAGATCCACACCCTTTTGTTTCTGAAAAATTCACCGAAATGAATGCGTATAAAGTTGACAGAATTGTACGCTTAATTCAAGATGTTGACAAGGTGCCATTAGGTCTAGTGGCTGGAGTGAAAGATAATGTGCTTTTGTCTCCTTTTTCGGCACCATTTGGCGGATTTCATTACAAAAATGAAAACATCTATCCATCTACCATTGACAGCTTTTTAGCTGAACTTATTGAGTATGCGAGATGTGAGCAATTGAAGAAAATTCATATTACACTTCCTCCCGATCTCTATTCTATGTCTTTTAATGCAAAGACAATTAATTCATTTGTTCGGTTAGGTTTTCAGATGGAAATTCCTGATACGACCAATTGGGTTGAATTGAAAACGTTTAACGATGCTTATACCTATCCCGATAGTAGAACGTATTATAATCAAGCTGTTAAGCATGGATTGTCGTTTCAAACCGTCTCAACGCACTCTGAGATTGAGGCTATTTATGAGTTGATTGTTGATTCCAGGGTTAGAATGGAGCGACCCATTTATATGACATTGGATGATGTATTAAATACATCCAAACTTTTTCCAACAGATTTTCTGAGTGTTACAAAACCTACAGGAGAATTAGTTGCAGGTGCTATTTTTTATCGAATTAATACAATAGCTTTTGCCGTTTTTTGGGGAGATGCTATTTCTGGAAGGTCATTACGGGCTATGGATTTCATGGCAATTCATTTGTGGAGCTATTATAAGAAGCTTGGCTTTCACATTGTAGATTTAGGGAAATCGTCTGAATCTGGTGTTCCCAATGAAGGATTACTGCGTTTCAAAGAGACACATGAATGTGTTACTTCATTGAAATATACATTTACTTATCTTTTGAATGAATAATAATAGGATTGATGGATGTTGAATTTGTAGAATATACGCTAGATTTTCTGGAACTTTCGTGGAACTGGCTAAATGATGAAGAAATTCGGCGATTAACCGATACCCCCCAATTCAATCAGGATGATCAACTTCTTTGGTTTGAAAGTCTAAAATTTAGAAAAGATTATATGATTTGGGGCATAAAAGCGTTTGGCGAAAAAGTGGGAGCTTGTGGTATAAAAAATATAACCAGTGATGAGTGTGAATTTTGGGGTTATATTGGTGAAAGAAACTATTGGGGATTAGGCGTTGGAGTAGAAATGATGAAATTTGTTGAAAATAAAGTTCGAGAGATTAATCGACAATGTATTTTGTTGAGTGTGCTTGTTGAGAACAAAAGGGCAATATCGTTGTATGAAAAAATGAACTATGTGTTTGAAAAACAACAAGGTGACTTGGTGTTAATGCGTAAATATTTATGATTTGAACTTACAGAAAGTACATTAAAGGTACCTGTGCCTAAGGAAGCTACCAGAAGAGTGATTGAGCATGCTAGTACTTCTTGAATAATGAGGGATTGAGGTTTTATTCTTAATTATCTAAATATTTCGGTGTATTGTTGCAAACATATCACAATGAAAAGATTAATCTTCCATGGCTCACTAATTTGAGTGAAGCGCAAAATTCAAAACTTAGGAATTATGATTAATAGCTCATATTTTGGGCATCAGCTTGTAGTACGTTGCCTTGAAAGAGACCTATTGCAGCTAAAAATTCATAATGAAGTGTTATCTTTGCCAATGAAACTAGAATCGACCGATGAAGAGCAGAGTTAAGTCGCGGAAATTGCGAATCGATTTGATTAAGAACATAATTGTCCACAGATTACACAAATTGACACAGATTTACAATTGTTTGAATGAATAAACTATTAAAGCGAATTGCAGCAGGGGCGATTTTTAGAATAGTACGACCATTTCGGTGGTTGATGTTTTATTATGGAAGACTGAATCATTTTTTGATACCTAACCTGAGCAAAATTTTGTTTCATGAGGTAATATATTCAACTTTTCCCAAGTGTAATCAGAAACTAATTGTTAGTGGTTCAGGTAGGGTAGAAATTGGAGCCGGATGTATGTTTGGGTATAAATTAGGAGGACGTTTCTATAAAGGATTAATTGAGATTCAACCTAGGTACAAGAACTCTTTAATCAAAATTGGAAATAATATTTCGACCAATAATAACCTAATTATTTGTGCTGCTAATTACATCGAAATAGGAGACGATACTTTGATTGGAGAAGGAGTTTCCATTATGGATCATGAAGCACATGGAATTGCGCCTAATCAAAGAGGTGAACTCGGAGAAATAGGACAAGTCATTATTGGACGTAATGTTTGGATTGGTAATGGAGTTATGATATTAAAAAATAGCGAGATAGGTGATAATTCTATTGTGGCGGCAGGGGCCGTTGTGTGTGGAAAATATCCTGCAAATGTTATTATTGGAGGAGTACCGGCTAAATTAATCAGAAATTTGTAATTTTTTCAATAGAATAAGTTGTTATGAATACAAAAACGCTTAAAGAGACCATTTATACTCCTCAATCGATGCCCAATGGATTGATCTCCTATTTTAGAGCAATAATTATGGATTTCTACTTAGGTCATAATCTGGGTAAACAACTTTTTCAGCGAGACATCAAAGCGATGTACAGACAGTCATTTCTTGGACTTTTTTGGGCATTTGCACCAGCGTTTGTGACAGCCTTGTTGTGGATATTTTTGAACGGATCGAAGGTGATTAAGGTGGAGGTAACGGGTATGTCATTTGCTTTGTTTACTGTGACGGGAACATTGATGTGGCAAATTCTTACACAGAGCTTGAATACAACCATGACTTGTGTGAATAATGGTAAGTCGTTGCTGACCAAATTGAATTTTCCTCGAGAGTCTTTGCTGATACAAGCTTTCTACACCATTGTGTTTAACGGGGTAATTCTGTTGATAGTCACTTGCATCATCTCTTTCTTTTTAGGATGGCATCCTACAACTTCGTTGTTGTTCTTCCCTTTGGTCATGCTTGATTTGATTGTGGTAGGTATTGCTGTAGGGTTACTGTTCCACTCTGTTTTTAGTTTAATAGCTGATTTTTCGAGAATGGTCAACATGGGATTACAGTTTCTGATGTATATTTCGGCGGTTGTTTTCCCAAAACCCACCTCTGATGGATTAGGCAAAACTGTTTTTAATATGAATCCTCTGACACATTTAGTTGTTTTTTCGAGGGATGTATTTGCTGGATTACCTTTAGAAAGTACTAATGAATTTGCCATAATCAGTGTGGTATCTATCGTGTTGCTATTTCTGGGATTAATTATGTACCGAATTACGATGCCAATTATTATTGAGCGTATGGGGTCTTGAGTTATAAATTTGACTAATTAAAGCGAATTTAAAACGAATTAAACGAAGTATGTCAGAAATTGTCTATAAAGACGAGAGTTACAAAATTATTGGTTCGTGTATGAAGGTTCATGCTGAACTTGGATTTGGATTTCTGGAATCAGTTTATCAAGAGGCTCTCGAAAAACAATTTATTAAAGATAATGTGCCATATGAACGTGAGAAGTTGTTGAGGATTCAATTTGATGGGGAAAATCTTAAAAAAACATTTAAAGCTGATTTTGTATGTTACGATAAAATAATTGTTGAACTCAAAGCTGCTGCCTTTATACATAAAGACACAGAACTTCAAATCACCAATTATTTAAACGCTACAAAAATTCAATTAGGAATAATAGTTAATTTCGGAGAAAGGAGCCTCATTTATAGGCGTATTCTTAATTCGTTTTAATTCGGGATAATTTGACTAATTCTTATGGATGAAATATTAATAGATGTACAAGGTGTATCGAAGCGATTCTGCAAAGATTTGAAACGTTCTATGCGTTATGGGTTTATGGATTCGTTGCGTGCCATAGCAGGGCAAGATGCCACTGCGGCAAAATTGCGCAAAGATGAATTCTGGGCGGTGAAAGATGTCTCTTTTCAACTTCGACGTGGCGAATGTTTGGGATTGATAGGGCATAATGGCGCTGGAAAATCTACCTTGTTGAAAATGCTGAATGGTTTGATCAATCCGGATCAGGGTAGTATTACCATTCGAGGGAAGATTGGTGCATTGATTGAGTTGGGCGCAGGGTTTAATCCCATTCTAACAGGACGTGAGAATATTTATAATAACGGAGCTGTTTTAGGGTTTTCTCGCAAAGAAATTGATGCGAAGGTAGAGGCTATTATTGATTTTGCAGAAATTCGTGAGTTTATTGATGCTCCTGTTCAAAACTACAGCTCGGGTATGCGTGTGCGTCTTGGTTTCGCAGTAGCAGCACAAATGGAACCTGATGTGTTGCTGATTGATGAAGTATTGGCTGTGGGAGATATGGGTTTTATTATCAAATGCTTGAATAGGATAAGCGAGATGATGCCTAACTGCGCTATGATATTTGTAACACACAGTATGCCCATGATGGCACGTGTATGTACACAAGTAATGCTTATGGATAAAGGTGGGGTAGATTATTATTCAAGTGATATAACAGTAGGGATAACCAAGTATATTAGTATGTTTGAAGCACCTGAATCTTCTAATCAAGGATCGGGAGAAGTGGAGGTCAATGCCATTGCAATTAAAAATCCAATAACTGAATGCTATGAAAATAGCAATAATCTTTTGTTAAAAACCTACGATGACTTGGAAATTAAAGTGTCATTAAAACTCAAAGAAACTGTGGGTGAGTATTATATTGGAATTACTGCTTTTGATGGACAATTAAGAGAAGTCCTTTCATCAGGTTCGAGGTATGCCGATACAAAATTTGAAAATAATGGGGTATCTTTAAAGTACTTTACCATAAAAATACCCAGAATCATTTTAGCTTCAGGAAAATATAGTATTACTTTTGTAGCATCTGACCCTATTACACTTAAATTCTACTGTCGTATGACAAACGCGATCTCTTTTACTATGGAAGCTATTGGTCAAACTTGGGCAACTTCTATAGTAGAAGGTGAATGGAAGGAAATATCGAATTGAAATGAAAAAAATAACTGTTACCCAACCGTGCCTTCCTCCTTTAGATGAATTTATGCCTTATCTACAACAGATATGGGATAACAAATGGCTAACTAATAATGGACCTTTGCATCAGCAGTTGGAGCAAGAATTAGCTGAGTATCTCGGGGTAAAGTATATCTCTCTTTTTTCGAATGGTACATTGGCTTTAATTTCGGCATTGCAGGCACTTAATATTCAGGGAGAGGTGATTACTACACCTTTTAGTTTTGTGGCAACTACTCACGCCTTATGGTGGAATAAGATTACTCCTGTTTTCGTGGATATTGAGCCAGAGTATATGAATCTGGATCCCACTAAAATTGAAGCGGCAATCACATCTAAAACTTCTGCCATTATGCCGGTGCATGTATATGGAAATCCTTGTCAAATGGACGAGATTCAACGAATTGCTGATAAATATCATTTGAAAGTGATATACGATGCCGCTCATGCATTTGGCGTAAAGAATGAGGGTGTTTCAGTGTTGAATCAGGGCGATTTATCAGTGCTGAGTTTTCATGCGACAAAAGTGTATAGTACCATTGAGGGGGGGGCAGTAATCTGTCACACCACAGAAATGAAACGCCATTTGGATAATCTTAAGAACTTTGGATTCCGTGGAGAAGTTGTGGTGGAAGAACCTGGTATTAATGCCAAATTAAATGAAGTTCAAGCGGCGTATGGATTACTTCAGCTCAAGTATGTGGATGGATTTATTAAAAAAAGAAAAGAAATTACAGAATTATATCGTGAATTATTAACTCATGTGAAGGGTGTCCGTTTTTTGAACGATATGGAAGGTGTAACTCATGGATATTCTTATTTCCCGATTCTAATTGATAAAATAAAATATGGAGAGAGTCGAGACGAATTGTATGAAAGATTAAAAGAAAATGGAATATATGGGCGAAGATACTTTTATCCTTTGATTAGCAATTTCGAACCCTATCATGAACTTCCTTCTGCCAAACAGGGAAATTTACCAATTGCAAATTTTGCAGCTTATAATGTGATTTGTTTACCAATCTATGTGGAATTGGAAAGAAAAGATATTGAAAGAATTTGTCAAATTTTAAAAGGCTTATAAATAATAATTTAATGAAAAAAGGGAAATATTGTATTGCCATAATGAGTGTTGGAAGTGGGGTAGGACAATCTGTAATTACATCTTGTAATTTATCTAAATTACCAATTCATACAATAGGGTTTGGTATGAACCCTTTTGCTTTTGGAGCATTCGATTGTGATGAAATGGATTATGTTCCATTAATATATGATAAGAATTATATTGTTGAATTAATAGCTAAATGTAAAGAACATAATGTTGATTTAATAATACCTGGTTCAGATGATGAAGCCTTGATTCTAACAGAGAATTTGCAACAACTCGAAAAAGAAGGTTTAAAAGTAATTGTTTCTGGTGTCGATTTATTACGTTTGGTGCGTGATAAAGAAAAAATGTGTGAAGATCTTACTCCGATAGCTGATATTTTTGTTAAGAGTTATTCTTATCATGAAATTGAAGAACTAATTGATAATGGAGAAGTAACTTTTCCTATAATTGCCAAGCCAAGGGGTGGTTTTGCTTCAAAAGGAGTAGAAATACTTTTAGAAAAGAAGGATTTGATACGTATAAATGAATCACACATAATTCAGGAATTGGCTGTCCCAAAACAAGGTGATCCACTTCGTGATACTTATTTAAGTTTAATAGCCAAACGTATAAACCCCCAAATTGCTGAAATATCAGCTCAGGTTGTTACTGATAGAAATGGAGATGTGATTGGTAAAATGGCATCTTACAACAAGCTGAACAATGGGGTACCCATAGAAATTGTTCCATACGAAGATGATTATGTTTGGTCTGAAATTAATAAACTTCTTCCCGTATTAAAGAAGCTCGGACACAAAGGCCCTTTAAATATTCAGGGACGCTTGACAGATAAAGGGTTAAAATTGTATGAAATGAATGCACGTTTTACAGGAATCACAGGGTGGCGAGCCATTATGGGGTTCAATGAAGTTGAAGCTTGTATCAAAGAATGGTTAAATATTGAGAATGATATAAAGTCATTAATATTAAACTATGATAAGTTTGGCATACGTCAAACTACAGATAAAGCTATTTCACTTTCAGCTAATGAAAGAGTGAAAAGGTTATCTGAAACTTTAAATAGCAGAGTGTTAAAACCATGTAAAACTATTTTGGTGACAGGTGCAAGTGGCTTTTTAGGTCAAACTTTAATTAAACGACTTTCAACTGAATTTAACGAGGTAATAGCATTTAGTACAAGCAAAGAAAAAATATTAAAATTATTTGTTGATTATAAAAATGTTGAATGTCATGATATCAATGATTATTTGAATGGTAATTTACGATTAGGTAATATTGATTATATTGTTCATTGTGGTTTTGCTAGACCTCATTGTACAAATGAAGAAATTGCCGAAAGTCTTAAATTTACTTCTGAACTATTTGCCTCAGCAACATTGAATCAGGTTACAGCAATTATAAATATTTCTTCACAAAGTGTATATGGTACCAACCAAACTCCAAAATGGACAGAACAAACCCACGTAATGCCTGAAACTTCTTATTCATCGGCAAAATATGCTACAGAATTAATGCTAAATAATGCTTGTTTTTTAAATAAGCAAACATATGGAACTTCATTAAGATTAGCGGCATTATCAGGAGGACAAAATGGGTTAGTAATGGTAGATGTTTTATCGAAATTTGTAGAAAGAGCAATAAATGGTGAAACAATAGAAATAATTGGCGGTACACAAAGTATGGAACGACTTGATGTGAGAGATGCTGCTGGTGCAATTGTAAATTTATTAAATACTGATTGTCGTACATGGCAATCTGTATACAATCTTGGAACTTCTACTTCTTTCACCATAATACAAATGGCCAATGAAGTAAAAAAAGTGGCAAAAGAATTGTATAATTTAGAAACTGATATCAATGTATTGCCTTCAGATATATCGTTGTCAATAGGTATGGATACAGCTTTATTCAATAAGTTAGTTAGTTGGTCTCCTTCTTATACATTGTATGATATAATTGTTTCATTATTTAAATATTTAAAATATGAAAATATCAAAGATTGATTACTATTTGCCTGAAAAGGAGTTAAGCAATACTGATCTGAAAGTAGAATTTCCAGAATGGGATTACGAAAAGTTCGAACAAAAGGTTGGTGTCCAATCAAGAAGAATTGCAAATGAATTAGAAACAGCACTTGATTTGGGGTTTTTAGCAGCACAAAAGATTATTACGGATGATGATAGACAAACTATTGATTATCTATTATTTTGTACTCAAAGTCCAGATTATTTTTTACCGAGTGGATCTTGTATTCTTCAAGATAGGTTAAAGCTTAATAAAGAAATTGGTGCACTTGATTTTAATCTCGGTTGTTCAGGGTTTGTTTATGGCTTATCTATAGCAAAGGGTCTTATAAAAGGGCAAATTGCCAAAAAAGTATTGTTGATAACAGCTGAGACTTATTCAAAGCAAATTCATCCTAAGGATTTGGTTAATAGGGCAATATTTGGAGACGGTGCAGCGGCATGTATTATTGAAGTAAGTGATGAAGAAAAAATTGGTATTTTTATGTTGGGTACTGATGGTAGTGGTGCCGACAAATTAATAACAAAAAACGGTGCATTTAGATTCCCTAGTGAAAACAATCCCGAAATTAAGACGAATGGGTTAAATTATTACACTGACAACAATTTATATATGAATGGCCCAGATATTTTTAATTTTACAATTGAAATGGTGCCAGTATTAATAAATCAAACTTTAGCTAAAAATTGTTTAAATATTGAAGATGTTGATTATTTTATATATCATCAGGCTAATGCATATATGTTGAATTTTTTAAGGAAATTGTCGAATATTCCTAAAGAAAGGTTTTATGTTGATTTAAGTAATACTGGAAACACTGTTTCATCAACTATTCCAATAGCAATTGTTGAGAGTATAAAAAATAAAAAAATAAGAGAAGGTCATAAAGTTTTGATCGCCGGTTTTGGTGTCGGTTTTTCTTGGGGAGCTACAATAATAACAATTTAAATATATAAAATTATGAAAAAGGAAGAATTCATCAAATTATTCATTGAAGAACTTGAGATTCAAAACGAGGATATTAATTTGGATACTGAGTTGAAGTCTATTGAAGAATGGGACTCAATGGCTGCAATGGTGATATTAGCTTTGGCAAAGACTCATTTTAATGTTCTATTGACAAACGCCGATATTAAAGAATTTAAAACTGTTTACAGCATTATAAATAAAATTGGATTAGATAAATTTGAATAAAATGAGTGTATTTTCTTTAGAAGGTAAACATATTGTAATAACAGGTGCATCGAGTGGAATTGGACAGCAATGTGCAATTTCATGTGATATGCTTGGTGCGAATATATCTCTAATAGGGCGAAATATTGAAAGACTCGAGTTGACTAATAAAAAATTAATTAATAAAGCATATTGTTATACGTGTGATTTAGATATGCTGGAAACAATTCCTGATTTAATCCAAAATATTGTTGATAAAATGGGACAAGTTGATGGATTTGTTCATGCTGCAGGATATGAAGAAACAAAGCCATTTAAACTTCACACTCCATCATTATTTCAAAAACATATGGATGTAAATTTTTTTGCTGGGTTTGAAATAGCCAGATTGTTATCTTTGAAAAAGTTTCATAAAGATGGACTGAGTATGGTTTTTTTGGCATCAGTAATGTCAGTAGCTGCTCAACCTGGGCAAATAGCTTACTGCGCTTCAAAGGGGGCTGTTATTTCAGGGATGCGTGCTTTAGCCGTAGAGTTAGCGAAAAAAAAAATCAGAGCTAATGCGATATCACCAGGACAAGTTGAAAATACTCATATGACCAATGAGATGCTAAAGGAATTTACAGAAGATTCATTAAAAGCAAATAAAGAAGCCCATTTATTAGGATGGTTAGATAAAGAAGACGTTGCAAATGCATGCATCTATTTGTTAAGTGAAGCATCAAAGCGTGTTACGGGAATTAATTTAATTGTTGACAGTGGATACTCAGCTAAATAAAACAAGAATGAATAAATATCAAAAAGAACAAAAAAAACGTCGTTGGATTCTTACTGTATATGGGTCTAAGTTTTTTAGTTTTCCTAAAACATTCAAATTAAGAGTTAGGGCTTATCAGAAACATTTTAATATTGGAAAAAACCCAATCATTGAACATGGTGTTTGGTTACAAAGGACTCATGGATTAGAAGGGTCAATTTTGATGGGTGATAATGTGCTTTTGGCAAGAAACTGTGAGATAGATTATAGCGGAGGAGTAACTATTAGAAATAATGTAGCAATTAGTGAAGGTGCAATTATTATTAGTCATTCGCACGATTTAACAGACCCACGGTCAAAAAATATTATCCCTTCATCCTTAATAATTGAAGAAAATGTTTGGATAGGAACATATGCACAAATAATGGCAGGAGTTAATAGAATCGGTAAAAATGCAATTGTCTCACCAGGATCAGTAGTTTATAAAGACGTTCCTGACTTTGCTATAGTTAGGGGTAACCCAGCTAAAATTATAACAATATTGCCGAGTTTTTAAATATGGATTATTCTAAAGAACTTTTGCGCTTACATAGTAGACAGATTGAGTATTTAGGGTTAGAAAAACCTATAAATATAATTAACCCTCTAGTTTCAGTTTGGGTTATCACTTATCAACATAGGAATTTTATCACTGATTGTTTGGCCGGAATATTGATGCAAAAAACAAATTTTCCAATTGAAATTGTTATTGGTGATGATGAATCCTCAGATGGGACACGAGAGTTTTGTAAACAATATGCTGAAAATAATCCTGATAAAATTAGACTTTTTTTAAGAGAGAGAAATCAAAGCGTAGTCACCCTTAATGGAAAAACATTATACTTTAATGGAAGGCTAACTACTATGTCATGCCGTGGAAAATATATTGCTTTTTGTGAAGGCGATGATTATTGGACTGATCCATATAAGTTGCAGAAGCAGGTTGATTTTTTAGAAAATAATCAGAGTTTTGCAATCTGTTTTCATAATGCGAATGTGTTTAATAATAAAGAAAATACTTTTGTTTTTCAACAACCAGGGATTAATGAGGATAAAATATATACAATAAACGATTATTTAAAAAACAATCCTTGTCCTACTGCGGCGGTTTTATTTAAAAGTGAATATATAAACTCTTTACCAGAGTGGTTTTCAAAAACGCCATTTGGTGATTATACTTTGTACTTGTATATTCTAAGTAAATCTGGTAAAAATGCCTACTATTTTAAAGATACAATGTCTGTTTATCGCATTCATAGTGGTGGTGTTCATGGGAATGCTCATCTTTCTAATGCAGGAATGATAAAGGCATATAAACAACATCTTGTATTTTGGTCTGTAATTAAGAAATATTTGTTTGTAAATCAGTATCATACTGAAATCAATGAAACTGTAGCCAGCGATTATAATCTGTTAATAAACTATTTGATTAAGGATAATCATAGAATCGAGGCTTTGAAGTATAATACTTTGTATATGTTTCATTCGAGATTTAAATTTCTAAAACAAAATATAAGAACATACTTGACAATTGTTAAGTTATTGGTCAAACTATGAAAATACTCTTTATATCGCATGATGCCTATCGTGCTGGTGCACAATTATTGTTGTTGCATTTTTTGCAATGGCTAAGAAATAATCGAAGTGATATCGATTTCGATGTGTTGTTGGGTAATGGTGGAGAGTTAGAATCCGAATTTGCAAGTGTTGCAAATGTATATGTTTATTCCCGACTTAATCATAAGTTCAATATTGTTAGTAAATACAGAATAAAAAGCCTTACCCAGACTTTTCAAAAGAATAATTATGATATCATTTATTGTAATTCTATTGTGAATGGGGCAATTTTAAATGATTTATCAGCTTTGTCTATCCCGATAATTACTCATGTGCACGAGCTTGACTATTGGATTAATAAAGCAGGTACAGATAATCTACAGCATATAAAGCGATTCACTACACAATTTATTGTTGCATCAAACGCAGTTAGTAGTTGTTTGGTTGATCGTTTTGATATCTTAAATGAACAAATAACTACAATTTACGAATTTACACAAATAGATAAGCTTGAAGCTTTAAAGGCGAGCATAATGGCAAAACTAAAATTGCCAAAAAATTCTATAATAGTAGGAGCTTCTGGTGCTGAGAACTGGCGTAAAGGTAAGGATTGGTTCATACCTTTGGCGATTGATGTTTTGTCGAGAGGTATCGAAAAGAATATTCATTTTGTTTGGATAGGAGGCGATCTTAATTATGAATTAAAAAATGATTTAGAGAAGTCTGGAATTTCTGATAAAATTCATTTTATATCACATTTACCCAATGCAAATCAATATTTTCATGAGTTTGCTGTATTTGCCATGCTCTCTAGAGAGGATCCATTTCCAGTTGTTAATTTAGAGGCTGCAGGATTGGGTGTTCCTATTGTTTGTTTTGAAAAAGCAGGAGGTACACCAGAATTAGTAGGAGAAGGATGTGGATTTGCAGTGCCTTATGCCAATATAAATGCATTTGCAGATAAAATTTGTTTGCTGATTGAGAATAAATCATTAAGAGATGAAATTAGTGTTAAATCAATTGAAAATATAAAACAGAATTACGATATTGATATTATTGCAAGGAAATTGGTTGATGTAATTTTTGAAGTAAAGTAAAATAATAAATGAATAAAGTACGGCCCATAGCATTTTATTTACCACAATATTATCAAATACCCGAGAATGATGAGTGGTGGGGTAAAGGATTTACAGAATGGACCAATGTGGCGAAAGCAAAGCCTCTATTTAAAGGACACAAGCAACCTAATTTGCCCTCTGAATTAGGATTTTATGATTTGAGAGTGCCAGAAGTGCGTGAACGTCAGGCCGAATTAGCAAAGGAAGCAGGCATAGAGGGTTTCTGTTATTGGCACTATTGGTTTGGCACTGGTCGCAGGATATTGGATCGCGTCTTCAAAGAAGTAGTAGAAAGCGGTTCTCCTGATTTCCCTTTTTGCTTGGCTTGGGCTAACCAATCATGGAGTGGGATATGGCATGGGGAAGAAAATAGAATTTTGATGGAACAGACCTATGGTGGTGAGGATGATTATACGTCTCATTTTTACGAATTGCTACCTGCATTTAAAGATAAACGGTACATTCGTGTAAATAATCGGATACTATTTCTAGTTTACAATCCGATGAGTTTGCCCGACCCATTACTATTTACTTCATTATGGCGTGAGCTTGCAAAAAAAGAAGGTTTAAATGACTTTTACTTTATTGCGATGGATGGATATACCGATTGTCGAAAATATGGAATGGATGGAACTACATTTCATGAACCTAATTCACATCATGCGATTGTTGAAAAACGAATAGACAGATTTTTGAAAAAGAATATAGACCCCAAACGAGTAGAATATTCAGATTTTGTGGAGGTAACACATAATAAAAAGCTTGCATCAAATGAGTTCCCAATTGTAGTTCCCAACTGGGATAATACACCAAGATCTGGTAGGAGAGGTTTAGTTTTTAAAAACTCTACCCCTGATTTATATGGTAAGCATTTGCTAAAAGCGCTTAGTTTACTAAATGATCATAATCATGAACAGAAATTTGTGTTTATTAAGTCATGGAACGAGTGGGCTGAGGGTAATGTATTAGAGCCTAGCGTTTTTTGGGGTAGATCATATATCGATAAGACACGAGAAATCATTAATTCTGAGATTGCTCCATGAAGATTTATTATTATGCACCCTTCTGGCCAAACCCATACGGCCATGGAGGCGAGAAAAGATCTCATCAAATAGCTTGTTTGTTGCAGGATTTAGGCATTGAGTTCGAGAAGTTGGAACTACTACCACCTGTCGTAAATTTATCCAGATTTGCTCGATTGTGGTTTTTGCTTTCTAATCTTAAATATTTATTTTCGCTACAACTGAACATAAGGTCGAAATATCATCTGCAGATTATATCACAAAATTTGATGTTAGCAAAGAGTCAACTTCCAAAAATAGAGTTTGGTAGTGTGATTATTTATGAACATTCAATCATGTGCAATTGGTTTCTTCCTATTCTTTTAGCTAAGAATGGATGCAAAATAGTAGCTTTACCACACAACTTAGAATCTTTAGTTCCTGATCAAAAGTCGGGTTTAGGAGCTATTGTCAGTCCATTGGGCTTTTGGGAGGAGGTTGCAGCGCTTAGAGTTTCGGAATGTGTATTCGTGATTTCGAAAGAAGAACAATGGCTATTAAACCTTTTCGGTTTAAAGTCGGTGTATTATCCTTATCTCCCTTCGGAAGAAGAGACAAAGTTGCTAAGTAAGATTGCTACCCAAAGACAAAACAGAAAGAGAAATCATAATTATCTGATTTTTGGTTCTGTAGGCAATCCTCCAACCCGAATTGGAATGTTAGAATTGCTGAAATTTCTTCAAAAAGAATCATCTCCTTTGGATCAGTTTCATATCGTTGGGTTTCATAGTGAGTCATTGGCTCATGAGTTTGATTTCTCGTCGAAGTTTATATTTCATGGATCAGTTTCAGTAGAAAAACTGCATGAATTGTTTGTTTTGGTCGATGCTGCAATTATACATCAAACTCCAAGTACGGGCGCTTTAACTAAAATACCTGAATTATTGACCTGTCATGTGCCAGTCGTATGTAATCATTTTGCTGCACGTAACTATTTTAATACGAAAGGTGTCTCAGTCTATTATTCATTGACCGATCTTTGTAATTTGTTATCAGAAAATGCTAATTTTGAGTTGCAGTGTGATTATGTTTCTGATGGTAATTTAAAATTAGTAAAAGATTCTTTGCAGGAGATTGTAATTGGTCGAGTATAAACTTTCTAAGATATAACGAAATATCAATTTGGGAAATTATTTGTTATTTTTACTCAAAAAAAATGTCACATAAACTATCTATTATAACAATTAACCGGAATAATGCAGATGGTCTAAGAAAGACCATTGAAAGCGTTGTTCATCAAAGTTTCAAAAATTTTGAATTTATTGTTATAGATGGAAATAGCACTGATGGCAGTGTTGACGTGATAAAGGAGTATTCTGAGGGCATCTCTTTTTGGGTTAGTGAATTTGATTCAGGTGTTTATAATGCGATGAACAAAGGAATAACCCGAGCGACAGGTGAATATTGCCTTTTTTTGAATAGTGGAGATTGGCTGATCGATGAGAAAATAGTTGAATATTTTTGTAATTTAGACGTGGATTACGATTTTGTTTATGGAGATTTATATCTATGGAATAATGGTATAGTCACACCACGAAAATTCTCTAATAGTGAAGATATCGGATATTTGGAGTTTTATATAGATAGTGGTTTGCCCCATCAAGCCACTTTTATAAAAAGAGCGATTTTTAGTACGTTTGGGTTATACAATGAGACTAATTTATATGTGTCAGATTGGGAGCTTTTTTTTGTGGCAATAGTTGTGCATAATTCGTCATTTCAACATATTGATCGGGTCATATCTTATTATGATATGACAGGTTTAACGGCACGAAACGAATCACAGATTAAATTAAATGAAGAACGAAATTTGGTGTTGAATCACTATTTACCACTTGTGAATCGTTCTTTTTTCAAGATATTGAAGCAAAATCAAATTTTAAGATCAAAAGAGAATATATATTCTGAATACCTAAGCTTAAAAAATGGACGTTTGTCATTGATTGTTCGGATTATGCTATGGTTAAAACGAAAAGTCAATAAATTGGGATTTTAGTTTGAATGGGTAACAAATAATATGTTTTGGAACCTTTAATTTTAATAACAGCGTTTTTTGTTCAGTTTTAAACATGAAATTACTAATTATATCTCCATATTTTCCTTACCCCTTAAATTCAGGAGGAAATACGGCTCAATATCTGTTGATAGAAGAGTTGCGGCGAGATATTGATATCACTTTGTTGTGCCCCGAAACAGAAGAGGCGTCCTATTTGGAACTTAAATCACGGTGGCCAAATGTTGATATTTGTGTATATAAAATAAAGCCAGAAGTGCCTGAAATTAAACAGGGATTTGTGCAACAGGTTAAGAACACTGTGCAATCTGCTATCGTTTTTTTGAAATTATTGCTTTTACATCAACGAGACAATTCTTTAAATGAGGTTCTTTCTCCGAAAGAACATATGCAATATTTAAAGCTCTCTAAGATTCAAATTGAAGAGGGATTTATAAATTATATTGGGTCAATATATGAGAAATCTACTTTTGATATTGTCCAGATTGAATTTCTGCCATTAATTTCTTTAGGTTTAATGTTCCCTAAAACCCAGTTGAAGATATTTATCCATCACGAAATAGGATTTGTGCGTACTCAAAGAGAAATAGAAACGCTAGATACAATCAGTGCCTATGATAGATATATCGCAGATTTAACTAAAACTGACGAATTGAATCGACTCACTCAATATGATAATGTTGTCACCTTTAGTGCTGAAGATAAGAATGTGCTCAAACAATATATTAAAAATAGAGTTGATGTATCTCCTTTCGCAGTGCAAGTAAAAGATCATAAAAAGATTAGTACTTTTAAATTAAGTTCAATAGTCTTTCTGGGAGGTGAAGAA
The DNA here is from genome assembly GCA_037139375.1 of Bacteroidales bacterium. Taxonomy (GTDB): domain Bacteria; phylum Bacteroidota; class Bacteroidia; order Bacteroidales; family UBA7332; genus CAXXIC01. The sequence goes on from JBAXGL010000009.1 coordinate 16,845, forward strand.
CATTATCCAAATAAAGATGGATTAGAATGGTTTATTCAAAATTGCTTTAAGCAAATTCGTGAAGCTTATCCAGAGCTAAAACTTAATGTGGTTGGTAAGTGGAGCAATACCACAATAAAAAAACATGAGACGGTCAATGGCATTGAATTTCTAGGCTATGTTGATGATTTAGCGAGTTTACTTGCAGGGCAGTCAGCATTGATAGTTCCATTACGTATTGGCAGTGGTATTCGTACCAAGATATTAGAAGCATTTGCAATGAGACTGCCAGTTATAAGTAGTACAATAGGTATAGAAGGAATACCAGCTATATCTGATATTCATTATCTAAAAGCGGATAATGATCAAGAATACATCTCTGCAATTACACAAATTTATGAGAATTCAAACCAAACAATTGAAATGACTGGCAAAGCGTTTCAAGATATTGTACCTTTGTACGAAATAAATAGATGTGCACTTACTCGAATTAATCTATACAAAGATCTTGTTCAAAAATAATTTCATAAATGCCTAAAGTCTCAATCATAGTACCCAACTACAATCATAATCAATTTTTGAAAGTACGGATTGAGACAATTCTGAATCAGACGTTTCAGGATTTTGAAGTCATACTACTCGATGACTGCTCAACTGATTGTAGTTTGGAGGTATTGAATGAATATCGAAATCATCCGAAAGTGAGTCGTTTAGACGTTAATGAACGGAATAGTGGAAGTACTTTTAAGCAGTGGCAAAAGGGTATAGAATTGGCTAAGGGTGATTTGATATGGATTGCAGAGAGTGATGATTGGTGCGAACCTACTCTATTGGAAACACTGGTGAACGCCTTTGATATGCACTCAAATCTTGTTTTAGGATATGTGCAATCGTACTATATTTTTGATAAAGATAGAATTGAATGGGTGTCGAAACAAGATAAGTTGGAGGATATCATAGCGGGTAATGAGTTTGTGAAAAGGAGACTTTTGAATGGAAACGCCATCTACAACGCTAGTATGGCGCTGTTTAAAAAAAGTGCTTACCATCAGGTTCCATCAGACTATATGGATTTTAAACTGTGTGGCGACTGGTTGTTTTGGATAAATATTGCATTGCAGGGCGATGTTTTTGTAAGTGGTAAAATTCTGAATTATTTCAGGAATCATAGCCAAGATGTGAGTGGCAAATCGTATCAATCAGGACTTAACTTTATAGAAGAGTTGAAAGTATTGTTTTATTTATGTGACAATAATTTGATATCAAATGATGAATTCTTTGAGGCCTTAAATATCCGTTATCTGAGATATCGGAATTCTACTTTTGTATATTCTTCTGATACAAAGAAAAAGATCGACGATTTATTTCTAAATGACAGAAATACAAGACCTTATAAACACAAATTGAAACAAAACTATTTGCGATTTCGAATTAGAAATTTGCTCTCAACGCTACGAAAATGAATATTGGTATTTCGGTTATTGTCTGTTGCTACAACAGTAGTCTGCGGCTACCGGAGACTATCAGGCATCTTGCTCAACAGAAGGTAAGACCTGATGTCGCTTGGGAAGTGATTGTGGTCAACAATAAATCGACAGATGACACCGTAATAGTGGCTGAAAAAGAGTGGTCGAGTTATAATCGGGTTGATGCAGGATTTATTATTGTTGATGAACTAGTTCCAGGCTTAATATATGCAAGAGAGAAGGGGTTAAAAATAGCGCAATACGAATATATTGTGTTTTGTGATGATGACAATTGGTTAGACGAATCTTATTTAGATAAGGTCTACAACATCCTAGAAGGAGATAAACGAATTGGAGCTGTTGGCGGTAGAGGTATAGCTGTTTCGGATGTTGATTTTCCCGATTGGTTTAACAAATATTCAGGAGGCTATGCCATTGGAAATCCTGAGGCAAAGGCACAATACCAAGAGGGAAAGAACTTTTTGTATGGTGCTGGTTTAGCTTTTAGGAAATCGCTCTATGATGAAGCATATCTTCATTATCCTTCTTTTCTCGTTGGTAGAGAGGGTGAGAAACTGACTTCTGGTGAAGATTCCGAATTTGCTATACGACTAAAGTTGATGGGTTATTCTCTTTATTATGAAAGAGATATGACCTTCAGACACTTTATTCCTGCCAATAGATTAACAGAAGAATATAGAGATCGAATGTTCGTAGGTTTTCGGGATGCATCCAATGTGCTAGAGTCCTATATTTTTCAGATGATGTTACCAAGTTATTCTTACAAATTAAAAGCGACCTTAACTTTGAAGGGCCTTTTGAAATTGATAATTTGTACGATTAGTAATATAAAAAGATGGAATAAACAAATTGAAATTGATAGTCTATATCAGCTAACTGGAATTTCATTTGGGAAAGTAGGTTCTATCTCTAAATCGATCCGTGATTTTGCAGATCAATATAAAAAATAGACTTTGAAATAGGATTTCGATAAATGAATGATGATGCAAACGATTAAAGTGTTTTTTACGGATTTTTGGCCTGGATTTGAGAAAAACAATTTCTTTCTTAAATTTCTTGAATTAAATTATAATGTAGTTATTGATTCGAACCCAGATTACTTGTTTTGCTCGGTATATGGTCATAATCATCTGAATTACAGCAATTGCATTAAGATCTTATATACTGCTGAAAATACCGTCCCTGATTTTAATCTGTTTGATTATGCTTTGGGTTTTCATTTTCTACAATTTGAAGACCGGTATTTGAGATTTCCGCTTCACGTTTATCATTCATTTTATTTAGATAAAATTATATTAGATGGGAAGTCGAATTTAGAAAATATCGAATGCTCATCCTTATTAAATAGACAGTTTTGTAATTTTATATATTCAAATTCTACCAATTCAGACCCTATACGGGATAAGTTTTTTTTGGAACTTTCCAAATATAAGAAAGTGGATTCTGGAGGTGGTCATTTGAATAATATGGGAGAACGAGTGGCTGATAAATTGAAGTTTATTCAGAATTATAAATTTACTATTGCTTTTGAAAACAGTTCGGTGAATGGATATACTACTGAAAAAATAATAGAACCCATGATGGTGAATTCCATCCCCATATATTTTGGAAACACTTTGATTCATCAAGATTATAATATCAATTCAATTATTGAAGTAAAAAATGCAGATGATTTCGAGCGGGCGATAGCTGAAATTATTTTATTAGATCAGAATGACGAAGCATATATTGAGAAACTAAGACAGCCGTGGATTCTGCCTGAAAATAGAATTGAGCTTTGGGAGAGTAACCTTTTGTCTTTTTTTCAGAATATATTTAATCAACCTTTGACTAAAGCAAAAAGAAGAGCGGAATATGGATATAACCGATACCAGACAACCGAATTAAAAAATCAAAATGATTTGTATCTTCAACACAAAAAAAATGTAGAGAAGAAAGCAAAAATTAAGTCACTAATCTTCGGTAAGAATAAATAAACTGGATGGCTTTAAATAATTCACTTGTATCCATTGTTGTTGTTACGTACAATTCATCTCAGTTTGTGATAGAAATGCTGAATAGTATTAGTTCACAGACGTGGGGTGAGATCGAATTGATTATTACAGACGATAGCTCAAAGGACAACACCATCGAACTCTGTGAGGATTGGTTGATTGCAAATAAGCAAAGATTTGTACACAGTCAGATTATACAGGTTCCTCAAAATACTGGTATCGCAGCCAATTGTAACCGAGGCTTAAATGCTGCATCAGGCGATTGGATAAAATATTGTGCCGGAGATGATGCTCTGATGCCACGCTGCATAGAACAAAATATGCAATTTGTTGGCGAGAACCCAGATGTACGGGTATTATTTTCGTATGCCCGAATCTATTCAGAGACCTTTGATGAGAAGAACTTTGTGAGAAAAATTCCAGGAACAACGCCAACACATATAATAAATCCAGAAATCACAGCGCATAGTCAATACCGGTTGTTGCTAATGTCGGATCGTATCACCTTTACTCCTTCCAGTTTTATACACAGACAATCACAATTGGATGTTGGTGGGTTTAATGAAAGGGTAAAATTGCAAGAGGATTATCCGATGTGGTTGGCATTGACTAGAAGTGGAATCAAGTTGTATTTTATGGAGGAGGAGACTGTAAAATACCGTCAGCATGAGCAGGCTACCAATAATATGATGATTGATTATTTGATAAAACCAAACTACTTCAGAACAGAAGCGTTTCGTAGAGAATATATCTACCCTAATTTGCCATGGGATGTGCGATTTGAACAAAGATTTGTATGGTATGCCTCGCAAATGTTTAATAATCAGGTTTTAAATCGCAATAATAGATTCAGTAGAATTGTCTACTCACTGTTTACATGTTGGTTGAATCCGTTTAAATATTATCTTTACGTCAAGAAAAGAGCCGTTAAAGAGTTAGAAAATAAAGAGTTTTACCTATAATTGTGAATAGTCAAATCAGTATGAATCACCAATTATTTATTAAATTTATCCATTACGTAGTCAAAACCGAGTCTCGTCTAATTGAGATATTAAGGTTTGGGGTCGTTGGAGTGCTTGCCACTGTGATACATTATGGGTTGTATATTTTAATGATTGGCTTTGTTAATCCAAACTGGGCTTATTCTTTAGGATTTGCAGTAGGGTTTGTGTCAAATTTCTTCCTGTCAAGTTATTTTACTTTTAAAACTAAGCCCAGTTTCAAGAAAGGCATTGGTTTTGCTTTTAGTCAAGGATTGAATTATGTGTTACAAATGGGGCTTCTTAATCTTTTCTTGTGGTTACATGTATCAAAAGAGATGGCACCAATCCCAGTATTTATTTTGGTAATACCGCTTTCATATATTATGGCACGAACAGTTCTGAAATCAGATAGGTTATGAAAAAAATATCATTGCTGATTCCTGCGTATAACGAAGAGGCTGTATTGCATTTGATGTATGAAAGATTGGTAGAACTCATACAAACTAATTCGCAATATGAATGGGAAGTGCTTTTTGTAAATGATGGAAGTCAAGATAATAGTTTGTCGATACTGAAGGATTTAAATTCAAATGATTCACGGTTTCAATATCTTGATTTGTCGCGAAATTTTGGGAAAGAGTGTGCAATGATGGCTGGCTTAGATAATGTTTCGGGAAATTGCGTAATTATTTTGGATGCTGATCTTCAGCATCCTCCTGAAATTATTCCTCAGATGATTGCTTTTTGGGAAGCAGGATATGAGGATATTGCTGCTAAAAGACGAAGCGTGACGGGCGAGACTTATTTTAAGAAATCTTCATCTAAGGCTTTTTATCGAATTATGTCTCAACTCGCAAATATCCCAATTCAACAAGATACCGGAGATTTTAGGCTGCTGGATCGAGTTTGTATTGATGCAATGAAACAGATGAGAGAAACCCAACGTTATACTAAAGGGTTATACAGTTGGATTGGATTCCGGAAAAAAACGATGCTGTTTGACCAGAGTGCTAGGATTGCAGGCGAATCCAAATGGAGTTTTACCCAATTAACGAATTTAGCACTCGAAGGAATAGTCTCTTTTACGAATGCACCGCTTCGCATCTCAGCTATTTTGGGATTTGTGATGTCTTTTGCATCGATAATTTATGGAATATGTATTTTTGTAGACACGATGTTGTGGGGTGATCCAGTGAAAGGATATCCTACTTTGATAATTATGATTCTTTTTCTGGGTGGCGTTCAGTTGTTGTGTATTGGTATTTTTGGTGAATATATTGGTCGAGTGTTTAATGAAACTAAACAACGACCGCCCTACATCATCAGTGAAAAAAACATAGATTAAAATTGATATCAACGTGCTATGGATAAATTTTTAAGCTCAAATTCAGAGTCGGTCGTTTCAGTAGTTGTCCCCATTATGAATGAAGAGGGGAATGTCGCTCTTTTGGTGGATCGTGTTTCTGCTGTATTAGAGGGGGTTGCTTCGTTCGAAATTATTTTTGTGAATGATGGGAGTACAGATAATACGCTTGAAGTGATCAAGCAATTGAATGCATCGGACAAACGAGTGAAATACCTCTCTTTTTCAAGGAATTTTGGACACCAGAGCGCATTACGTGCCGGTCTCGATTTCGCAGAAGGAGATTGCGTAGTTTCGATGGATGGCGATTTACAACATCCGCCAGAATTGATTCCTGAGATGATTCAGAAATGGAAAGAGGGATATGATGTGGTTTATACTTTGAGGAAAGATACTGAAGAGGTCGGCTTTTTCAAAAGAAAAACATCTGCTCTGTTTTATAAATTAATCAACTGGCTCTCTGATGTCGAAATTGAACAAGGCAGTGCTGATTTTAGATTAGTAGATCGCTGCGTGATTGATGCCCTTCGAAAGTTTCATGAGAATCCTATATTTTATAGAGGCCTAGTTCGATGGTTAGGTTTTCGACAGTTTGCACTGGAGTATGAACCTGAAAAAAGGGTGTGGGGAAAAACAAAGTACTCGTTGAAGAAAATGTTTAAGTTTGCTTTGGTTGGAATTACGAGTTTCAGCGTGAGACCGCTGCACATGTCTACTATTTTGGGTTTGATTATGGCCATTTTTTCATTCTTGTATGGAATTTATGCCATAATATTGAAACTGTTCACTGATCAAACGATACCAGGATGGACTTCACTCTTGATAGTTGTTGCGCTTATTGGCGGAATACAACT
>JBAXGL010000010.1:0-22814 GCA_037139375.1 Bacteroidales bacterium
ATGAATAATTGTTTTCATCACTTTATGTATTTAGGTTTGGTTTGATAATTGTTTTATGTTGAGAAATTAACCGCAAAGCACACATGAGTTGTGCTCTCTGCGGTTAATTTGACTTTTATGGTTGAACAACTGTTGCTGCATTCAGTGTGACAGCAGTTTGAGCTAATAGTCTTCCAGTCACTTTAGCTCCTGTGTTTAACGAAATCAGTGTTTTACTTATGATATTACCACTGAAATCAACGTTTGAGCCAAGAGTTGCTTGTTTAGCCGTTACCCAGAAGATATTTTTGGCTTGTGCTCCGCCCGAAAGCGTAACGATAGCGCTATTACTGACGGTTAAATCTTGAGCAATCTGGAATACCCATGTGTCATTGGGTCCACCATTGAGGGTCACACCTGCATTGGTAATCAACACACCTGTGCTCCATTTGTATAATCCTGGAGCTAATGTCCGACCACTTATATCGCCAGCATAAAGATCAACAATCACATTTGTCGTAAGCCCATTGGCTGTGGTCAGTGCAGTCTCCATATCAGAGATGGCTGTGGTTAATTTTGCAGGTGTAGGTACCGCATAATCTGCCGCGTAGACATTTCCCGTAACGATTGGAGTGTGAGACGACTGTCCATCGGTGTTCATAATCAACCCGAATCCGGTGAGAGCAGAAGCTGCTGCAGGACTTACGCCTATGTTACCCGTGATTGATGTAACGCCTGTTGTCGAGATACCTGATTTTGACAATGCTGTATAATCTGCAGCCGTTCCAAGATCTATAACGCCTGGTCCGAGTGGTGGTATGAGCGTGAAGATTGCAGTGACTGATTTATTTCCATTCATGGTGAGCGAATATGGTGTTACTGCTCCAGAAGCATCACCGCTCCACGAAGTAAATGCGTATCCCAAATTTGGTGTTGCTGTCAATACCACAACATCATTGTAGGCATAGGTCGCTTTGCTTGGAGCCTTACTTACAGAACCGTTGGTAGCAGATACTGTCAACGTATAAGCATTTGCTGTAAAGTTGGCGGTTACATTCTTATTGGCGGTCATCGAAACTGTTGTTGGATTAGCTGATCCAGAGGCATCGCCACTCCAAGAAGAGAAAGTATATCCAGCACTTGCTGTTGCGGTAAGATTCACATTCGTGCCATAATTGTAGTTGGCTTGCAAAGGACTTTTGACAACTGTTCCGCCTACTGCAGTTACATTCAATGTATAGGTGTTGATGGCAAAATTCGCTACCAATGTTTTGTTCGCATTCAAGACAAAAGTGTAACTTGAACTAGTAGAAACCATTGCACCATTTTCTGTCCAATTCACAAATGAGTATCCTGTGTTAGCTATGGCAGAAACTGTCACTGAAGATGCTGAGTTGAATGAGCCTGATCCATTGGTAGAGCCACCAGCAGCAGGGTTTGATGATAAATTAACAGCAAATTGAGATGCCGGTATGACGGTAAAGTTCGCGACTAAAGCCCTATTAGCTGTCAATGTGAATTGATAACTTGAACTGGTGGAGACTATAATGCCGTTTTCGGTCCAATTCTTAAAAATATAGCCTGAATTTGGGAAAGTGCTCACTGTAACAGATGATCCAGCAGTGAATGATCCAGCGCCATTGGTCGTTCCACCAGCTGTTGGATTAGCCGTAAGGTTAACTGCAAAATTGCCTGCAACTACCGGTATAAAATTTGCGACTAAAGTCTTATTACCAGCCATTGTAAACTGATAACTTGAACTGGTTGAAACCGCAATGCCATTATCTGTCCAATTTACGAAAGTAAATCCCGTATTTGGTGTTGCACTGATTGCCACAGTTGAGCCTTGTGCAAAAAGCCCTGCACCTGAAGTTGTGCCATCAGCTACTGGGAGCGATTGTAAGGTGAGTTGTGGTATGGTAGTGAACGTCCACACATAGTCGGTTTGTAGTGCGTTTCCCCGCACGTCTTTCACGGTTTGTTTTACCGTTCCAGTATAAACTACAAAAGGTAAAAGTGTACTCGATGGCGTGAATGAAGCCGTTGAATCTTTATAAGTGACAGCTCCTGCTACTGCAGTTGTCCCTTGTGCTAGCGTATAAGATGTAGACGAAAAAGTCGAAGCATTCATCTTTTCGTTGAAGGTAGCAGTTACAACTTTGTTGAGTTGCACATTGTTAGCCCCGTTTTCGGGACTAGTAGATATGACAAGTGGACACAAACCAACGACCTCAACGAAATCATCTTTTTTGCATCCCACAATTAAAACAACAGATGCAATGGCAAGTGCTGTTAAAAGTTTGATTGTTTTCATAATGTAGAATTATAGCGTGAAAGAATTTTCACTCTACAAAGATGAGGACAATCAACCTCCAAAGCATTACACAATTATGGATTATACTTACAACATTCCCACATTGTTAAGTGTGATTTTTGCGAAAAGGATGGGGAGTTAAGTCAATATCAATATCACTATTGCCATTACGTATTTCATCAAAAAATGGTGTTCCATTTACTTCCACGCATTTCGCCGCATAGAGGTAAAGGGCGGCACTCCATGTTTGCCAATCTTGTCCCATCGGTTTGCCAGTTTGTGCTTTTATCCATTCGTTGAATCCGAAGGCAACACTGCCTGTGTAAGATAGTCTGATGCAATCGGTCAGGATCAATAATTTTTCGCGAGCAAGAGCGAATCGCTTAGCAGCCACCAGTGCCGCTACATAAAATCCACAGATGAAAGGCCAGATGCCACCGTTGTGATATTCTCCCGGATTGTTGAATTCTGCATAACGAGGATGCCAATCGGGGTCTTCGGGATTGATGTAAGGAAAAAAGTTTGGAGGTAAGCCTACTGCAAGATCGCCACGTTTTCGCATCGCTACACACTCTTCTTCTACCCACGAAACCATTTCGTCAGCACGCGAAGGCGAGGCTATTCCGGAGATTATGGCAAGACTATTACCTAATAAATCGAACCGCTCGCTGCTATGAATTTTGTATGACCAAAAAGCATAATACGGCTTGTGTTTCACTACTAATCCTTCGTGAATGTGGTGATGAATAGTGCCTCCAGTAATGGTAAATCGACTCATTTCGTGATGAATGCTTTTGGCTCTCTCATCACGTCCCAATAGCCGCAAATAGCTATAAACAATTGTGTTTACGAACAGTCCGTAACCAGTTACCCATTGTTCATCGCGCCAATCGCTGGTAGGCTGTTGCGCTACTAAATAACGGTCAGACGGACTTTGGTATTCCATCCAAATCAACGCTTTAATAACGGCCAGATTGAGAAATTTATCGTCACCAGATACTTTTCTGAAAATGCCAACACCCAACAAAAATAGCGGTGTAGTATCACTCGAACCTCGATCTTCTTTGTCGTGCACGAGCGATGGAATGTGCCCGCGCTCGGTTTGGTTTGCTGCCAGAGTTTCTAACACTTTGCGCGTACTATCCAACAGAATTTGATTTCCTGAAACTGCAATGCCTAAAATTGAAAACATCAAATCGCGTGTGTATGGTTCCGGATAACCCCAACCAGCAGTGCGAGGAAGTCCAAAAAACGGTCCATTGGCATTATGAAGCAATACTTCTATTGCAGCTGCTTTCGCTTCTTCTATGAGTTGATGGGTGTCTATTTTCATTGATTTGATGAATTAAATATAGGATGAGTCAATGATTGAATTGTGGTATTTGTAGTTTGGCTTATTAGCTCATTAATAAATGCCTAATCTGGTATTGACAATCTCTACAAATCGTTTGGCTACTATGCGATAATCGAAATTAGCGACAACCCGTTTCCTGCCTGCTTTGCCTAACCTATCGCGTAATACAGGATCACACATCAGCAACATCAGATGATTGGCTATGTCGTGCACATTGGCACGGTAGTCAACGGTGCGTGGCTCGTTGAAATACACTTTATGCTGATCTTCAAAACCTGATTCACCGCCCAACGTCACTTCGTTCACTACAATTCGTTTGGCAACTTCTGCTAGCAAAGCAGTTTCGCCGTGTATCAGTGTATCCAGCATACCCATTGCCCTGATGCTGATGACTGGTTTTTCACAAGCTCCTGCTTCCACTTGAGGCATGCCGAATCCTTCGAGGCGTGATGGGGCAGCATAAATATCGCATGCTCCCACGAGGTATGGCATAAAGTTGCGCGAAATAGTGTTTGTTTCGTAGGTTACATTTTTTTCGATACCCAGGTCAGTTGCCATTTGCAAATCGGCGAGATTTTGAAGTTTCGTTCGAGGCTGTGGCCACACTTTGCAGATGTATTTCCAATCGGGAGCTTTTGAGTCGATGATGGCGAGTGCTTGCATCACTTCTTGTGCTCCTTTCGATGCAGCGTCTCCTCCTACAGTTAGAATCATCAATTGATTTTTAGAAATACCCAATGCTTCTCGCACAGCTATAATTTTAGGATCATCTTTACTGAATGGTCTAAACGAGTCGGTGTCGCACCCTACAGGTAAAACTTCAATATTATCACCCGAAACGCCATCGCGCACATACATTTCTTTCACCCAATTGGAGGTTACTAAAATGAGTGGTAATTCATTCAACACTTCCTGATAATTGGCAATATAACCATCTGCCACTAGCCACGGAACAGCTTGTATGCCGAATCTTTGAGGGTGAAGAACTAATTGTGGTGTATGTCCCCAATAGCCAACCCCAACTACAATGTCAGGTTTGAACCAACGGTAATACCACTCTTTTTCTTGTGCCGAATCGACATGCACAGCATGAGCCTCAACGCCCATTTCGATAAGACCTTTGTATAGTAAATCCCCTTGTGTGGCGAGTCCTCCAGGAGTAGGCGGATAATCGTAAAGAACTAATACTTTCATAGAGTAATGGATTATGAGTTATGAATGATTTGCTTTGAATAATCTTAAAATCGCTTTCAATGAAAATTGTAAATCTATATATTTATCTGACAACCTTCCTTAACCATTTGATAGCGTCGTCGGAGTTTTTGAATTGCCAAAATGCTTCTTTCAAAGGTGTTGTTTGAGCCTCCCAACTCTCTTTTTTGAAACCATAAGTTTTCGTAATCAGGTCGTATTTCTTTTGCCAAATTGCATCGGTAAGTATTTTGAAAATAGTTGCATTTTCAATTGGTTTGGGGTAATAAGCCTTATTCCCATCTTCGTAGGCAAATGTCCACAATTCGGTGGCAGATATTTTTCCTTTGTGCCACAGATTAATAATGGCACTACTTATTTCTTCGTGACGGAGGTGCTTGGTGTATTCACCCGTTGGATTGTGTGTGATAAGGAGGTCGAAATGCTCTTTGGGTAGTAGCTTAATGATTGCTTTTTCAACCACTTTTTCATTCAATGGGTTTTGTTCGGGTTCATCGTCAAGGTCGCCCATAATACCTTTGGCATGAAGTATTTTCAACGCATCATAGAAGCGTGGCGCTCGATCTTCATCATTCCCTCTACAAAGACAAACTACAAACCAGTTGCAATTCTTATGGCTCAGTATGGTGCCTCCTGCCCACAACGTTTCATCATCGGGATGTGCTACAACAATGACAACATTCTTTGGTTTATTATTCATTCGCTTCTGTTATTCATTGTATTCAATTGGCCATTTCCAATCGCGGATTTCGGGCATATCATCTCCGTAAATGGATATGTATTTTTTATGTTCCGAAAGCTTATTCATCATCTCTTCTTTTACCGTATCTCCATGTCCATCGAGCATGGGCAGGCGGTCAATCACATCCATCACGAGATGAAAACGGTCGAGGTCGTTCATCACCACAATATCGAATGGCGTAGTCGTGGTTCCCTCTTCTTTGTAGCCACGAACGTGGAAATTATGATGGTTTGTCCGACGGTAAGCCAAACGGTGAATCAGGCACGGATAACCGTGAAAGGCAAATATAACTGGTTTATCTGGTGTGAAAAGTGAATCGAAATCGGCATCAGATAAGCTATGTGGATGTTCGTTTGCCGATTGCAGAGTCATCAGATCCACTACATTAACTACTCTGATTTTCAATTCAGGAAATCGTTGACGGAGTATATCCACTGCCGCTAAAGTCTCTAATGTAGGCACATCGCCAGCACAAGCCATCACCACATCTGGTTCACTTTCGCTATCGTTGCTCGCCCAATCCCATTTGCCAATTCCTGCGGTGCAATGTTTAATGGCAGATTCCATATCTAGGAATTGGAGTTCTGGTTGTTTGCCAGCAATAATCACATTGACGTAATGTCGGCTTCTGAGGCAATGGTCGGTCACCGAAAGCAATGTGTTAGCATCTGGTGGAAGGTAGATGCGCACAATTTCTGATTTTTTATTGATTACGTGGTCAATGAACCCTGGATCCTGATGACTGAAACCATTATGGTCTTGTCGCCAAACGTGCGACGTAAGCAAATAATTGAGTGAAGCAATAGGTGCCCTCCACGGAATTTGTTTAGAGGTTTTCAGCCATTTGGCGTGTTGATTAAACATTGAGTCGATGATATGAATAAAGGCTTCGTAGCACGAAAACAGTCCGTGTCGACCAGTGAGTAAATATCCTTCGAGCCAACCTTGACAAAGGTGTTCGCTTAGCACTTCCATCACACGACCAGCGTGCGAAATATGATCGTCTTCGGGTATGATTTTACCGGTGAAAACTCGATTAGTCACTTCGAAAATTGCACCTAATCGATTCGATGCAGTTTCATCGGGTCCCATCACGCGAAAGTTACGGTTTTCAGCATTTTGGCTGATTACATCCCGCACAAACTGTCCCATTACGCGAGTAGCTTCGGCTTCAATTCTTCCGGGTTGAGGTACAGACACAGCATATTGGCGAAAATCAGGCATATTCAAATCTTCAAGCAGCAATCCACCGTTTGCATGAGGGTTTGCACCCATTCGTCGATTCTCTTTTGGTGCCAGCTCCGCTAATTCGGATAATAATTTACCATTATTATCAAACAGTTCATCAGGTTTGTAGCTCAACATCCACTCTTCGAGCAGACGAATATGATCAGGTTTAGTCGCCAATTCTGACAAAGGCACTTGATGAGCACGGAATGTACCTTCTATTTTAATACCATCTACTACTTTCGGTCCCGTCCAACCTTTGGGCGTATTCAGAACAATCATTGGCCACAACGGAGCTTCCTTAAATCCATTTGTTCTGGCATTCTGTTGAATCAAGCGAATTTCATCGATCACAGTATCCATCACTTCTGCCATAGTTTGGTGCATCTCCATCGGTTCGTCACCTTCTACGAAATACGGTTTATAACCGTTTCCTACCATAAAACTCGTGAGTGCTTCTTTGCTTATTCGCGCCAATACGGTCGGATTGGCAATCTTATACCCATTGAGATGAAGGATTGGCAATACTGCACCATCGGTAATCGGATTTAGAAATTTGTTGGAGTGCCAACTGGCAGCCAAAGCTCCAGTTTCGGCTTCTCCATCGCCTATCACACAAGCAGCTATCAAATCGGGATTGTCGAAGACTGCGCCATAAGCATGTACTAACGAATAACCCAACTCACCACCTTCGTGTATCGAACCTGGCGTTTCGGGAGCTACATGGCTAGGTATTCCACCCGGAAAAGAGAATTGCTTGAAAAGCTTCTTTATGCCATCTAGGTCTTGCGAAATATTGGGATAAACTTCGCTGTATGTGCCTTCGAGGTAGGTATTTGCCACCAAACCCGGACCACCATGACCCGGACCGGTGATGTATATCACATTCAAATCGTGTTTCTTAATCAACCGATTGAGATGGACATAAATAAAATTGAGACCTGGAGTTGTGCCCCAATGCCCCAATAACCGCGGTTTGATATGCTCAAGAGTGAGCTTTTCGCGTAAAAGCGGATTGTCGTATAAGTAAATTTGCCCTACAGAAAGATAGTTTGCTGCCCGCCAATAGGCATTCATACGCTCAAGTTCCGAAACAGATATCGGTGTTGACCTTTTATGCTCTCTTGTCTCCATAATCAGAATTATTTAGTTTTTCTATCTAACGGCAATATACCCGCCATTTCGCCAATAATATTGACTAGTTCTGTACCAGTTGGAATCACTATTTTGGTGTTCGTTTGCAGCGAAAGTTCCACTGCTTCGAGCTTGCGGAGCAATTGTGCATTGCCGATAAAATATTTGTCGGCGGCTTCATTGACCAGACGTATGGCTTCGGCTTCACCTTCGGCATGCAGTATTTTCGATTGTTTGTAGCCTTCAGCTTCTTTTATTTTGGCACGTTTTATACCGTCGGCTACCGTTTCGGCAGCAGTGGCAGAGTCAATGGCAGCTATCTTTTCATTTTCGGCTTTCACCACTTTGTTCATTGTTTCTTGCACATCTTTGGGTGGATCGATTTCTTTCAATTCGGTGCGTACAATCTCTATGCCCCAACTTTTGGTTTCGAGGTGGAGGGTCTTGTGCAGTTCGGCGTTTATTTTGCCGCGCTCACTATTGGCAGATTTCAGAGTAAGTGTTCCGATAATATTTCGAAGCGTAGTACGTGCAAGGTTTACAATTTGCCATTGGTAGTTGTTGACATTGTAGATTGATCCTTTCACGCTCTCTTCATCGTCTTTCACCTTGAAGTAAACCTGCGCATCGACACTTGCATTCAGATTGTCGTTGGTGATAATTTCCTGTGGGTCAGCATTCACCATCTGTTCGGTGATGTTGATGAGGTATAGATGTTCTATCACTGGAATAATCCAATGAAATCCTGGAGTGGCAAAACGGTGGTATTTCCCGAGTCGTTCTATTAACGCACGTTGGGTAGGTCGAACAATTTTTATTCCCAAAAGGAAGATAATAACGACCACTAAAGCAGAATACACATAGATTTCCATAACACAATTTTTTAAATTCAAATGAATAAATAAAATTAGTGCTATTCGTAGATTTCAGTGTTACATAATTTTGAGGAATAGTTACATTATTCACACATTGGCAATGAATACTTCTTCTTACAGCATCTCTTTTCGAATCAGTTTTACATCCTATCCATATACCAACGCAACTCTTTTTCCATCTTTTTGATACTAAAGATAGTGGCGATGATTTTTTGTAGTCGGACGAAGGCAGTCTCGCTTTTCACCACATAGTCGAATGCGTGGTGGTGCATACAAGCCACCGCTACCTCAATTTTATCTTGTGAAGATAGCATCACCACTGGTATGTCGGGGTTGAATGCTTTAATTTTGTCTAACGTTTCGATACCGTTCATCGCATTTTTGTTTACGCCATCGAGGTGATAATCGAGAATGATAAAATCGGGGCAATGCGTTAAGCCTTCGATACAGCACTCACCTGTTGCATAAGTTTCAATTTGAAAATCGGCGTGATTTAGAAATTCGATTTCTAAGGCTTTCAGGTACAAAGCATCATCATCTACCAAAAATATTCTTATCTTTTCAGGGCTCATAAATTTGTATTTTTTATTCTTTCAAACTCACTTTTCAACTCATCACACGCCTGATAACAGACGCTTTCAATTTTTAATACCATCTCCAATATTCCTTCAGACTGTTGCTGCGTGGTGGCATAATCTTGCACTTTCTTCGCCATATTTTCAAAGTCAGAATTGATGCCCATGATAGCAAATGAGGGTATCATTTTGTGAACTGCCGCATGTAAAGATGACCAATCGTTTTTCTTAAAACTTTGTTTCATGGCATTTATCAGTGGAGGCGTTTGTTCGAGATAGAGCGAAATCATCTCCATCATCAATTTGGGATTCGATTTGGTGCGACGCATCAGATATTCTAAGTCGGTGCATTTCAATTTTGTTTTTTCGAGAACTTCATTTTCGATGTATTCGATTTGGAAAGGCTTTTTTGTTAACCCAATTATTTTGCTGTAAAGCAATCGTTCGTCGACGGGCTTAGCGATGTAATCGTTCATCCCTACAGCCTTGCATTTGGCTAAATCTACTGTAGTGACATCAGCCGTCAGTGCAATGATTGGGATATTTGAATTCATGGTATTGCGTATGTAATCGGTGGCTTCAAATCCATTCATTTCGGGCATTTGTAAATCCATTAAAATAATATCATACGATTTTGTTTGTAGCTTTTCGATGGCAATTTTCCCATTCGAAACAATGTCGCGATCGAATCCGAAATCATCTAACAGCGTTTTCATCAAAAGCTGATTAAGTGGGATATCTTCCGCCACCAACACCTTAATATTTTTTATTTCTGTATCCGATTCGGTTATCTCTGCTTGCAATTCGGCCTCTTTGTTGGTCTTCGCAAAGCTCAAAGTGAAACTAAATGTAGTGCCTTTATCCACTTCGCTTTTTACACTGATGACGCCTCCTTGTGGCTCTACCAATTGCTTCACAATGGCAAGTCCCAAGCCAGTACCGCCATATATTCGAGAAGTGCCGCTGGTGGCTTGTTGGAAATTTTCGAAGATGTTACCTATTTTATTCTCAGGAATTCCAATGCCAGTATCGGTGACTGCAAATTCGAGAATGACTTTCTCCTCATCTTGGCTGAGTAGCCTTACACTCACGGTGATGGTTCCAAATGACGTGAATTTGACGGCATTGCTCACCAGATTTAATATGATTTGATGCAACCGCACGGGATCGCCTACCAATACTTCTGGAATATTGGTGTCGTATTCGGTGATTAACTTTAGGTTTTTTTCTTGTATTTTCGTTTCAAACAGATGAATCATTGCCGATATGGAGGCCGCAATTTTGAACGGAATTTGCTCAAAAACCATTTTGCCAGCATCTACTTTGGCTAAATCGAGAATGTCGTTGATAAGCACAATCAGCGAATCTCCGCTCATTTTGATGGCAGTAAGATACTCTTTCTGTTTGGCAGTTAACTCTGTACGCAACACTACTTTGGTGAATCCGATAATGGCATTCATCGGTGTACGAATTTCATGACTCATATTCGACAGAAACTGTTGTTTTGCTTTTACAGCATTTTCAGCAATCAGCGTAGCACTTTCGGCTTTGCTTTTGGCTTCTTCTGCTATCAGTGTGGCAAATTCAGCAAATACCTTTGCTTCTATCAATTCGGTTTCAATCCTTTTCTGATCGGTGATGTCGCGCGCCACTACCACTACTCCCAGCACATTTCCATTGTCGTCTTTATACACCGATCCGTTAAATAACACGTCTGTCAATCTACCATCGCGAATGGTGAGTGGATAGTCGGTTACAAAACCTTTGGCAAAAACCTCCTGATATACTTCACGCGCTTTTTGTGGTTCGGTGAAATAGTCGAAGAAGTCTGTACCAATAAGTTTTTCGCGAGAAATTCCGATTATATTGACCGAAGCATTGTTCATATCGGTGATTTTCCCTTCTGGGTTGATTGTAAAAAGTGGATCAAGACTAGCTTCAATAAGACTTCGGCCATACTGAGAAGCCAATTTAAGCGAATAGCTTATTTCTTCAAGTTCATACTTTTCTGTTTCTCGTTTTTCTTTTTCTTCATTCTGAAATTCAAGTTCTTTATCAGCAATTTTCAGCTCTGCAGCACGTTTCTCTTTTTCTACATTCTGATAAACGAGTTCTTTATTAGCTAGAATTAATTCGGCGGCGCGTTTCTCTTTTTCATCGTTCTGGAAAGCCAATTCCTTGTTGGCAATAATCAGTTCCGCAGCGCGCTTTTCTTTTTCATCATTTTGAAAGGCAAGTTCTTTGTTCGCAATTCCTAGCTCTTCAGCACGTTTTTCTTTCTCATTGTTTTGAAAAAGAAGTTCTTCGTTTGCAATAATCAGTTCGGCGGCGCGCTTTTCTTTTTCATCGTTCTGAAACGCTAATTCCTTATTGGCTTCGCGTAATTCGATTGCCCATTTTTGTTCAGTAATATCCCTTGCGACCACCACCACACCGAGCACATTGCCATCAATATCCTTATAAACAGAGCCATTAAACAGCACGTCAGTCAATCGACCATCGCGAATGGTGAGTGGATAGTCGGTCACAAAGCCTTTGGCAAAGACCTCTTGATATACTTCACGCGCTTTTTGTGGTTCGGTGAAATAGTCGAAGAAGTCTGTACCAATGAGTTTTGCGCGTGAGATTCCGATGATATTCACCGAAGCATTGTTCATATCAGTGATTTTCCCCTCTAAACTAATCGTGAAGAGTGGATCAAGACTTGCCTCAATGAGACTTCGAGCATATTGTGATTCGTGAATTCTTGTTGCTTCCATATTTTAAATTATACTCTTTCATAACTCATAATTCATAACTCATAACTCATCAAATATCTTCCAAAGAATTTCGTCGTTTGTTTTTCAATTGTTTGAAGTGAGTAAGTGTAAGCCCTGTCACTTTTTTGAATTGATTAGATAGATGCGCCACACTACTGTAGTTCATCTTCCAAGCAATCTCAGTGATGTTTAATTCATCGTAAATGATTAACTCTTTAATTCGTTCTATTTTGTGGGAGATAATATATTGTTCGATGGTGGTGCCTTGCACCTCGGAGAAAAGATTTGCCAAATAGGTGTAGTCGTGTTTCAATTTATCACTCAGGTAGTTCGAAAAATTGACTTTGATGAGCGTGTCGGTATGATGAACCATTTCGATAATTGTGTTTTTGATTTTCTCAATCAATACCGCCCGCTTATCGTCCATCAATTCGAAACCTTCTTTGCATAACGCTTCTTTCAAGGTTAAGAGTTGTTCAACCGTGAGGTTTTCCATAATCTCAACTTCACCTAAATCGACAAAGACGAAATGCAATCCCATCTTTTTCAATTCTTCTTTTACCGCCATTTTACAGCGGTTGCTTACCATAAATTTGATGTGTAGTTTCAAATTAGGATGTTTTTAGTTGCTGATTGATTTCTTTCTCAGTCATTTTTTATTTGAATTGTTCAAATATACGCTCCGAACGACAGGCAGATGTTATATAACTTTGGTGAAATGTTACATAATTCACACATTTCTGAGCACAAAGAATAGAGACGTTGATCTGCAACGCCTCTATTTTATGGTTTCGGATAAAACTATTTACTGTTTTACGACCGTATTACCAGCCATTGTTACGCCACCTGTGCGGGCTAGAGCTCTTCCATCGAGCGTTGCACCGGTGTTGAAAGTGATAGACTGCATCGCCAAAATTGTTCCTTTGAATACAGAGGTAGAGCCAAATGTGACCGAACTGCCCACTTGCCAAAAAATGTTGGATGGTGATGCGCTTCCACTCAAAATCACTTTACGATCTGATGTGGTTGTAAGTGTCGACGCAATTTGAATGATGAACACCGCATTGGCATTTCCTTTTGCATCGAAAGTGAGGTCGCCAGACGATATAGCCAGCGATGAAGTCGACTTGTAAAGTCCAGGGGTGAGAGTTAGTCCACCAATGTTACCCGATAGGGTGACAATTTCGGTGGATGTTCGCCCTGCTGCATCGTTGTAGGCGGTTGTCAAATCAAGTTTGGCTTGCGACGATAGGAGGGTGTTGATTTGTAGCGCGCCCACCAATATGCCTGGAGGAAAACCACCGACAGAACTACCCGGACTCAAACCGATATCGCCAGTGATGGAGGTGTTGCCCGTGTTGGTGATGGATGAGCCGGCGAGAATAGCAAAGTCGGCTGTGCCCCCAAGTGGAACTGTTGGTTGTGTAGTAATTTGAATCGGGATCACAATCGGATTTGAAGTGGTGGAATCATCTTTAGAGCAACCCGAAAATAGAACAACCGAAGCCAGTGCTGCAGTTGTCAGTAGCATTTTTGTTTTCATTTTGGAGTGTATTAATATGAATAGATATTACTCTGCAAAGTTGTGCCCTTTTTGCTCTAAAAGCGTTACACAATTACGGATAAGAGTTGCATCTTTCACACATCTGGATGGTTTCGGGTTGAATTGTTCTCCCACAAATTGTGCGACCTTAATCAAGTGCTGGGTTTGTTTGCCACAATTTGTGGGAGATAAACCCAGCACTTGACAGAGCACATTCAGCATCGAAACTCATAAACCCAGCACTTGGTAATTGTCCTGCAAATTGTGGGAGCTTAGTCAAGTACTTGACTAAGGACATTCGCTGTCGAAAGTAAATTATCAAGTGGTTGACTAAGGATATTCGAGACTGCTTGTAATAAACCCAGCTTTCGTTTGTTTTGCCCCCTCATTGACGGAGTTTGCATTTTCAGCTTAGGCATACTTTTCTTGTCGAATCAGCGTCATATAATCTGAAATACCGTATATTTGCGTCGATTCAGCATCGTGACACAACTAACGATATTCTCAAAATAATAATTTAAAACCTCATTTATTATGGAAGCACTTCAAAACTTTGTCAACTCGATTGCTTGGCTTATTCCGTTTATTCTTTTTTGTGCGATTTGGGACTCTGTTTGGAAATTTATTGGTCTTTGGAGAGCCGCTCGCAACAACGACCTACTTTGGTTTATTTGCATTGCTGTTTTCAATACCTTGGGTATTTTGCCCATTATCTACATTATTCTCGATAAAAAGAAAGCTGCAAACAAAGCATAACAATCATTTCTTTGACTTACAGCGAAGAAACATTACTCGTACGAAGATGATATCATCGTATTTGTAATCTCTCGTTCAAAAACAAAAACCTGATGAAGACATTTCGTAGTGATATTTCCAGCAAAGATTTTCCGATTGCTGATAAGGTTTTAGCTAAAACCGTGCGCCATTCTATATTAGATTTGATACAAGTCGACCATCCTCAAATCACTCACGAAAGTTGTTTCTCTCGCAGCGAACTCAACTCCTACAGAGAGAAAGCCATTTCGGGTTATCTGGTGAAAGAGGTGGGCGCGTTGAATACGTTGGAGAAAAAGGTGTTGGGCTCGGTGACTAATCACGAAACAATAACAGACAAAATTGAGGGAGATGAGATTCAGCCGTTAACTACCGGACAGCGAATTGCCGACAAAGTGGCTTCTTTTGGCGGCAGTTGGACTTTTATTATTTCGTTCGGTGTGTTTATCCTTATTTGGATTCTGTGCAATGTGTATTGGCTGCTCAACAAAGGATTCGATCCATACCCATTTATCTTGCTAAACCTCATTTTGTCGTGTTTGGCTGCTTTGCAAGCACCTGTCATTATGATGAGTCAGAACCGACAAGAAGAGAAAGATAGAGATAGAGCGAAGAAAGATTATATGATAAACCTTAAATCAGAATTGGAAATAAGGACACTGCATGAAAAAATAGATCACTTTATCATGGATCAACAACAAGAACTGTTGGAGTTGCAAAAGGTGCAAATCGAAATGATGAACGACATACTAAAACAAGTGAAACCGAAAAACGAGAAGTAACACGCTGATTACTTATTTCGCTTTCAGATTTCTCCTTCATACAGCCGTAGCCTGTTTTTGAGGGCTCTCATCTCGTCTTGCATGCTGTTCATTCGCTGTAGCAGATGGGTAATGGTTTCTATTCCTTCGAGATTGATGTCTAATTCGTAGTAGAAACATACAATTGTTTCCAGTTTTTGAAGTTGTTCAGCATCCATATAACCGGCTTCAATCTCTATCAATCCACTTTGCTTGAGCGACTCAACAAACGAAATTTCAATACCGCGAACGATACAGAATTCAGTTACAGCTATTCGGTTTTTGGATTGCATCAGGTCTTTTTTTATGTCAAACTACTTAATTCCACAAACAACTCTTTTTGTTTATCTGACAGATTGGTAGGGATTTTCACTGAATAGGTGACGTGTAAATCACCAAATTGCCCTTCATTTTTGTAAATGGGGAATCCTTTTCCTCTCAGTTTTATTTTGGTACCGTTTTGTGTTTCGGGTGCTACTTTTAGTTTTACTTGTCCATCGAGGGTGTCGAGAATGATTTCGCCACCAAGTACGGCAGTGTAGAGATTCAAATCGACGGTGGCGTATAGATTATTCTCCAATCGTTTGAATCTGGAGTGATTGGCAATCGAAAAAGTGATGTACAGATCGCCATTCGGACCGCCATTCACACCTTGACCACCATGCCCTGCTATTTTGATGATTTGTCCGTTTTCAATTCCGGCAGGAATCGTCATCCGAATCTTTTTGCCGTTCACGTTTAGCTCTTGCTTGTGGGTTTTGTAGGCATCGATGAGTTCAAGATGCAGCTCGGTTGTGTAGTCTTCGCCTCGGTATTTTGCTTGCCGACCTCGTCCACCACCCATTGATCCGCCAAACATGGTTTCGAAGAAATCAGAGAAATCACTCTCAGTTTGTCCATCCGAGAAGCCTTGACCACGAGCATTTGCTTGTTGTTGTCTGGCTTTTTCATACTCTTCGGCATGTTCCCAATCTTTGCCGTGCTGATCATATTTCTTGCGTTTCTCAGGATCGCTCAATACGGCATTCGCCTCATTGATTTGCTGAAAACTCGTTTTTGCACTCGCATCGTTCGGATTCAAATCGGGATGAAACTTCCGAGCCAATTTTCGATACGCATTTTTGACATCTTTGGCGGTTGCCGTTTTGTCAATGCCCAACGTTTTATAGTAGTCAATGAAAGCCATATCGTCGATTATTCTTTAACACATCCATTCGGTTAAACGAATCGGATAAAAACAAAGATAATGGCTTCTCATCGTGGACGTGTTACACAAAACTGACAAAAAGTTACATCATTCACACATTCACAGAAGTGTTACTTTATTCGTATTTGTCTACATAATAATAAATTAAAGTAGCAATGTAGTACGTTTATCATCGTTTCGGTTACCTTTACTTTATGCAAAAAACAATAATCTACCTGTTTTTCCTTCTAATTCCATTGGTCAGTTATGGGGCTGATGCTGATTTTGGCTTGATAAAAATAGCCAAAGAAGATGTGTATCAGGAGATGAATTTGGCTGAAACTGGTTTGTCAAGAGATGTGTTTGATTTGGCAGTAAAGGGCTTGAATAAGCTCGATACAACTGGTAAATTGCAGAATGCCTCCATCGTGACCATTGCCGACTATTCTCAATCGAGCAATCGGAAACGGCTTTATGTGATTGATTTGAAAAACAAACGTTTGTTATTCAATACCTTTGTGGCACATGGCAGAAACACGGGTCAGGAGTATGCGAAGAGTTTCTCCAACGACAATGGTTCGTCTAAAAGCAGTATGGGATTTTATGTCACTGAAAAACCGATTATGGGAGGTCATACAGGCTTTGCATTGCAGATTGATGGGGTTGAGAAAGGGTATAACGATCATGCGTTGCAGCGTTCGATCATCATACATGCGGCAAACTATGCCACAGCAGATTTCATCAAGCGAAATGGTCGGTTGGGGCGCAGCCAGGGATGCCCTGCTTTGCCACCAGATTTGAATAAACCAATTATCGATACCATTAAAAACGGTACGTGTCTGTTTATCTATTCTCCTAATAATAAGTATTTGTGTAGTTCAACGTTGTTGAATTGACAAGTATATTTTACTTTATCAACTCATACACATCGGGCAAAAAGGTGACTTTACGACCCACCACCACGACAGGATTGTAGATGATATATACTGGAACTTTGCTGGCAAGTTTAATCGTTTTTGGTTCCGTATTTTCCTTCCCCAACTTCAACTTTTTAACATCAAGCTTGCCTCTCAGCAATGCGTTTGCAAGGTCGAAGGGCTTTTCGAGTCGAATGCAGCCGTGACTCAAAAATCGGTTTTCTTTTGCAAAAACACCCTGCCAACTGGTGGAATGGAGAAAGATGCTGAATGGATTTTGCAAGTTAAACTTCAGCACGCCCAACGAGTTTTTAGCTCCAGTGGATTGTCGGAAAAAGTAGGGGAAACTCTTTTCATCGTACTTCCCCCAGTTCAAATCCGAGTCGTCGATGACGTTGCCTTTGGCATCCACCACTTCAAAATTGTTTTGCTCAAGATAGTTGTCGTCTTTCTGCACTTTTGGCAAGATTTCTTTCACGCCAATCAGGTAAGGTACATTCCAATAAGGAAAAGTGACAATGCTCGTTATGTACGAAGCAATAGTAGGGGTTGGTTTCGATTTCTTACCCACTACAGTGCGCATTTTGAGCTGAAGTTTGTCTGCTCGATAATATCTTGCTTCGGCTTCAGGAATATTGACAACGATGTATTCTGAGGGTTTAGTTGCAGCGATAAAACGGCGGTAATTCATTGCCAGAGCTATGTATTTTAATTTTTCAGAACTTAATTTCGCAATTGAATCGTGTAGGAATTGTTCAAGAATCAAATATTCAGTGTCTTTACAATCGAGCTGCGAAACGACCTTGGCAATGCTTTTTTGAGTTGAATTCAGCAGCAAAATCGCAGACACTGAATCATTTGGATTACTAATTTCATCATACGCAAAGTTGATATTGCCTTGTTGAAGCGTTTTGATGAAATTCAACACCAACAAGGTAATTTGTTGATCTGTTTTCTCTTTTACTGCATTGCTAATCTCGGATTTGTCTTTTAAAACAGCACGAAGTTCATCAATAAGGACTTTATCGGGTGTGATCCCCAGATTTTCTGACGACTCCATCATCGCCAACCATTCGTCGGCTTTCATTTCGTTTTTATCAAACCAATAAGGCTTTTGATGCGAAATAGCATAAAACTTTTCTATCAAAACACTATCCTTCGACTCTTTTTGCTGACAGAAACAGGCAGGAAAAGATAGAACTAGCATAAGGCATGCGATAAACCGCTTGCCCAATAGCATTTTAGACTGAAGCATTTTGGTATGTATAGGTGCTTATTTTTGCTCAATATTGGGCAACGAAAAGTCAGTTGAAGCAGTAATAATTAGCTAAATCTATCAGGTTTAACAGACTTAGCTAATTATGTTCGACTTTGAAGAAATACTTGATTGGGAAATGGTTTTTATTGAAAGTTCGACACGTTGATGACTGACAATAGACATTTTGTTTTATCGCTGACAGCTATTCCTTCCATATAAACATGGCATAAAGGATTGTCGTCGTATCCAAGTTTCACCTTACAAGATTGATTTGAATTGGTTGCAAAAATTTTGCGAAAAAATTCATTAAATACAGGTTTCGATTCTTCATCCACATACAACTTGAAGTTGCTATTCACCAAACTAAAGCGTCTGTCATCAAGTATTTCTGCGCCAGCAAAGTTTAATTCGATAATAACACCTTCTGGGTTGAGTGTAAAATAGCTCATTGGCGATAAATCGTACAACATCGTGTATCGGCTAAGTGCTACTTCGGTCGCTTCATAGGCATCGCGAAGTTCTTCGTTCTGCATTTCCAACTCTATCTGGTGAACTTGCAATTCGTGAAGAAGTTTCTTCACATCAAGCTCAGTCTCAGGTTCTTTCGATTGCCCATTGTGTTCCTTCATTTTTAGCGTATATTCTGCCTTCAGGCGAAGCAGTTGTGCATCGGGTTGAATCAAATGTTCTTTAGTCATAGTGTTGTAGTATTTTTGGCAATTAACATAATTCCAGTAGGTGTTTTTTGTTCGTTGAGCAACACATTCACAGACCAATCAACGTCTGATTTGGTATTGCCAACAATCATTTGCATGGTTAAGTTGTCGTTTTGAGAATCCTTGAGCAACTTATTGAGTTCATTTCCTGTCTTTTTTTGTAACGGTTCGGGGATTAATTTCAATAGAAAGTTTTGATTTATCATCTCATTACTTTTCGTTTTAAAGAATTTTTCGGCAGCTTTGTTGAACTCTACAATCTTCGAATCGGTGTTTAATTTGATGATCATATCACTTGATAAATTAATTAGCAAACTATGTATTTGTCGGGTTTCATTCAATTCTACTTCCAGTTTTTTGTGATCTGATATGTTGAAAAAGGTGATTACCAATCCGTCAATTCGATCGTCGAATGTGCGGTAAGGCATTATCCGGGTGGTGAACCATCGCTCATCCGCAGTTATGATTTGTTTTTGTAAAAAGACCAAAGTTCGAAGTACTTCACGGGCGTCGTTCGCCAATTCGGGGTAAATCAGGTCAGAAACCAAGTCGGTAAAAGGTCGTCCGATATCACTTTTGATGAGTTTGAATATTTTTGTGGCCTGATTGGTGTATCGTCTAATATTAAGATCTTTATCCAGAAAAAGAGTAGCAATATCGGTGCTGTTGAGCAGATTTTTCATATCGTTGTTTACACGCGAAAAATCATCCACTTTCGAGTTTAATTCTGCATTTACGGTTTGCAATTCTTCATTCAGGCTTTGCATTTCTTCTTTCGAAGTAGTCAACTCCTCGTTGGTCGATTGTAGCTCTTCGTTGGTCGATTGCAACTCCTCGTTGGTCGATTTTAGCTCTTCTTGCGACGTCTGCATCTCTTCGAGGGTGCTTTGCATCTCTTCGCGAGCATGTTGCAGCTCTAATTCCAACTCCAATTGACGAATGCGGTGAGCTCGAGTTCCTGTATTGATTTCTATTTTTTCAGTACTAATAACTTTCGGAATGTCGGCAAATATAACCATCACCATCCCTTTCAAAGGTTCGGGGTTATCAATATATTGAATGGTGACATTGATGTATTGTGTGCCACCGTTGGTGCCGACTTTGATGTTGTGTATATAAGTAGTCTCTTTTTTCACCAGTGCTTGACGGAAAGCCGCTGAAAATTCGTTGCGCAACCCATCGCGAAGCATGGCAAAAATATTCATATTCGCTTTGCCAACCGATGGTTCTAAGTATTTACCTGTTCGACCGCTGATGTAAACAATATCGCCTTTGTCATTGACTAAAACACCTGGAGGCGAAAAGTGTTGCAAAAGCAATTGGTCTGCAAGCGTTTGTATGTTCTGTGGCGATTTAGGCAGCATTTTAATCTCAATATTGGGTTGCTTCGTACGAGAAAACGAAGATGGAAAATCGAATAATTCAGGCGTTTGATTGGTAACAGATCGTTTGAAAATCTTTTGTTTTGCATCGACTGTGGAAAAGAAATGACTTTGAGATCCTAGTGTTTCGGCACTTCCGAGTACCATATATCCCTCTGGATTCAAGCTGTAATAAAACAACCCGAGCAGTTTCTTTTGCAGCTCAGCATCCATATAGATGAGCAGATTGCGGCAGGTGAGCAGGTCGAGTTTGGTGAACGGGGGATGTAAAATGATATTGTGCTTGGCGAAAATCACCATTTCCCTGATTTCAGTATTCACTCGGTAGTCATCATCAGTTGCAGTAAAAAAGCGACTGAGCCGCATTTCAGAAACATCATTTACAATATTACTCGAAAATAAACCTTTTCGTGCAGTTTCTATGGCATCATTATCTAAATCAGTCGCAAATATTTGCAACGAAATTCCGCTGTTCGGTTTGGTTTTTGAAAGCACTTCTTTAAACACTATAGCAAGCGAATAAGCCTCTTCTCCAGTAGAGCAACCCGGCACCCATGCTCTCAAAATCGTTCCTTCCGATTGGTTCGCAATTATAGTTGGAATAATAGTGTCACTCAACTTTTCCCATACGGCTGCATCTCTAAAAAAGTTGGTTACTCCTATCAGCAGTTCTTTGAAAAGTATTTCCACTTCTTTCGGATTATCCTGCAAAAAGCCGACATAAGATCCAATTTTATCAATTTTATGAACACCCATCCGCCTTTCGATTCTCCGATAAATCGTATTTTTTTTGTATAACGAAAAGTCGTTTCCGGTTTGTGCTTTCAGTGTAATTATTATTTTTTCAAGCGCACTTTGATCTTTAATTTCTGGTTCCATATTTAATTTCACTATAGGAATATGCGCAAGAAATGAACGCAATTTCTCTGGTAATTCGCTGACTGGAGCCACAATATCGACCAATCCGGAGTCGATAGCATTGCGCGGCATACTGTCGTACTTAGCTTCTGTGGGTTCTTGCGCCATCACAATCCCGTTTCTTTCTTTCAAGACACAAATGCCAGCACTGCCATCAGATCCCATACCCGATAGAATGATACCCACACCATATTCATGCTGGTCGTTGGCAAGTGTTCGTAAGAAAAAATCAATCGGAAGTCGCAATCCTCTTATTTCGAGGGGATGCGATAAATGAAGTACGCCTTTCTCAATAGACATACTTTTGTTGGGAGGAATGACGTAAACACAATTTTGCTTCACTTTCATTCGATCTTTCACCTGAAAAACCTCCATAGGCGTAGATCGTTGGAGTAACTCGGGCAACATACCTTCTTGTGTTGGATCGAGATGTTGAATCACCACAAACGCCATGCCACTATTTTGAGGCATGTGAGTCAAAAACTGCTCCAATGCCTCCAACCCACCAGCTGACGCACCGAGACAGACTATGGGGAATTTACTTAATTTTGAATCCGAAGATTTCATCTTTAAGGAATCGGAGGTGGGTGAATTCTCGTGTGTTTTAGGCATAAATATAAGTGCTGAAAAAGAGAGCAATCTATGAAAATAATAATTTCCATCAATAACCTACAAATTTAACAAAAATATCTACATATACGCTATGAAATGCTGAATAAATAATATTTACAAGTCATAGAAATATTTTTTGGAAGTATTTGACAAATAATTATACTGGTGGCTTTTTTTATCTGTCATTAATCAACTCAGTTTTCATGCAGATTGTCGTGAGCATCTCCGCCAATACTGTAATAGTTGTTTTCCTCATCTTCGCTGCCAATAGCTTCTTGCTTATCGTCTAATTCAGACCCGGGAACATCTAAATCATTCTCGAAAGCATTTTCATTGGACGTTTTCAATTGGGTAATTTCTTCGGGATTCAACTCTTTTTCCTCTTTCCATTGAATGTAGACATCTTCATCTTCAGGATAAATTGGATACCCTGAAAGATTACTTGCTTTAGCGAATTCTGCATTTCGTGCAGAACTATTCGCCATTTTATGAACTTTAATCATATTCGGGATTATTGATTGTACATATTTCTTCTTA